>NZ_JBNFOL010000031.1:0-50654 GCF_057364765.1 Brevibacterium sp. LAARM3_SD1
CTCAGCAACCTCGCGCCAGGTTGCTGAGCCGCCGTCAGGTAGCAACGGGGAGGGGTGGTCGCGATAGCCTTGAGGGAAACGACGGGAGGATGGGAATGAAGTTCGCGCTCGCTCAGATCAACACCACCACCGAGGTGGCCGACAACCTCGAGAAGGTCCGCACCTACACCCGCGAAGCGGCCGCGGCAGGCGCCCGGTTCGTCGTCTTCCCCGAAGCCACGATGTCGGCGTTCGGATCCGGACTGCGCTCGATCGCCGAGGAGCACGCAGAGTCGTGGCGGAGAGGCTTAAGTGAGCTGGCCGTCGAAACCGGAATCACCGTCGTCGTCGGCGAATTCGCGACCACTGAGGACAAGGTCATCAACCTGCTCGCCGTCTATTCTCCTTCCGGGGACCGCAGCGACTACGCGAAGATCCACCTCTACGATGCCTTCGGATTCAAAGAGTCAGACACCGTCGAAGCGGGGGAGGAACCGGTGCTCTTCACCCTCGACGGCGAGGACATCGGCCTGGCCCTGTGCTACGACATCCGGTTCCCGAAGCTCTTCGCCGAACTCAGCCGCCGGGGTGCACGACTGACCGTCGTGGCGGCCTCGTGGGGTGCGGGACCGCGCAAGGCCGAACAGTGGGAGATCCTGGCCCGCGCCCGGGCGCTGGACTCGAACATGTTCATCGCCGCGCTCGGCCAAGCCGACCCCGAGGTGACCGGGGTTCCCGTCCCGAAGAAGGGACCGACCGGGGTCGGCCACAGCCTGGTCTCCGACCCGCTCGGCAAGGTGCTGAACTCACTCGACGGTGCCGAACGCCTCGAGATCGTCGAGGTCGACCTCGGTGCAGCCGACACCGCGGCGGAGACGGTTCCGGTGCTCACGAACGCCAAACTCGGGTACTGACCTCGGTTCGGGTCTGCCGCCCATTTCCGGTAAAAATACACTGACTGCAATACTGTTCCCATGAGTTCTGGTTCAGAGGTCCAAGCGTCACCGCCGGTCGAGGGTCTGCGTGAGCGCAAGAAGCGCGAGCGCGGGCAGGCCCTGCGACGTGCCGCCATCGACCTCGCGCTGGAGAAGGGCTACGCCAACGTCACCGTCGAAGACATCTGTGAGCGCTGCGGAGTCTCCCGGAGGACGTTCTTCAACTACTACTCATCGAAGGAAGAGGCGCTGCTCGGGCGCGTGGACACCGTCTTCGACGAAGAGGACCAACCGGCTATCGAGGAATTCGAAGCCGGAGGACCCCATGGGCGCCTCGTCTCCGACCTCAAGCATCTGCTCGCATTCATCGTCGATACTCGGATGAAGAAGCTCGACGATATGCACCAGTACCACCTCATGCTCAAACAGGATCCGTCGCTGATTCCGCTGCAGATGGCGCGAATGGGCAACAGCGAACGGCTCTTCCGGCAGATCATCCAACGACGGCTCGACGGGGCCGTCTTGCCGCCGGTGGATGTCATGGGGACTCATTCCGGTGACAATCCCGACGATGACATCGTCGTCTCTCCGCGCGCCGAGGCTGTCGCCGCCTTGTCGATGATGGTGCTCAAGACGACGTTCACCCGGATGCGGAGCGTCGACGGCGATCCGGGACCCGTGGTCGACACGCTGTTCGACGAACTGCGCGCACTCTTCCGCGAAGAGACCGACTAGAACTCAGGTCACCGACCCAGGTGCTGGTCCCAGGTCTGGGGGAGGCGCTTGCGCACATTGCGACGCGGAGCCCGGAAGCCGGCCCGATCGCCCTTGCGGGTTTCGGACTCGGCCTCCGCACTGGCCTGCTGGGCTGCGTAGGCGATCGCTACCTGACGGATCGCCACCACCGCGGCCACAGCGGCGGCACTGGCCATCTCGTCACTGATCGGTTCGCCGTCGTCGGCGTGCACCTGTGACCGCCCCTCCACCGAGGGCACCCGCAGCGTCTCGTCCGAGGTCGGGGCTACCTCGGTGGCGGTACCCTCACCGGGGACGGTCACCCCGGCATCGACTTCGCCGGGCAGGTGCGCCTCGGCGTCGGTCTGCAGATCATCGCTCATAGGGGGATGTTACCGTGCTTGCGCGCGGGAGCGTCGACGTGCTTGTTCTTCAGCGCACGCAGGGAACGCACGATTCGGCTGCGGGTCTCGCTCGGCTTGATGACGGCGTCGATGTAGCCTTCCTCGGCGGCCAGGTACGGGTTGAGCAGCGCATCCTCGTAGTCCTGGATGAGTTCGGCACGTGCCGCTTCGACGTCCTCTCCGGCCTCTTCGACGGCCTTGAGCTTGCGGCGATAGACGATGTTCGCAGCACCCTGGGCACCCATGACCGCGATCTGCGCGCTCGGCCAGGCGAGATTGATATCGGCACCGAGCTGCTTCGACCCCATCACGCAGTACGCGCCGCCGTAGGCCTTGCGGGTGATGAGGGTGACGAGCGGAACGGTGGCCTCGCCGTAGGCGTAGATGAGCTTGGCGCCGCGGCGGATGATGCCGCCGTACTCCTGGTCGGTGCCCGGCAGGAACCCGGGCACATCGACGAAGGTGAGGATCGGCAGGTTGAAGGCATCGCAGAGGCGCACGAAGCGTGCGGCCTTCTCCGAGGCGTCGATGTCGAGGGTGCCTGCCAGCTGCATGGGCTGGTTGGCGATGACGCCGACGCTCACACCTTCGACGCGGCCGAAGCCTGTGACGATGTTCGGAGCGAAGAGTTCAGAGACCTGCAGGAAATCGCCGTCGTCGAGGATCGTGGTGACGACGTCGAGGATGTCGTAGGGCTGCGAAGGCGAATCCGGCATGAGCGTATCCAGGGCCTCATCCTCGGGAGTCACCGACAGATCGGACTCGAACTCGTCGGCATCGGCCGGGTCAAGGTTGTTCTGCGGCAGGAAGGAGAGCAGATCGCGCACATAGTTGAGCGCATCGTCCTCATCGGAGGCCAGGTAATGGGCGTTTCCGGACACGGTGTTGTTCGTCCGTCCGCCGCCGAGCTCCTCATGACCGACCGATTCGCCGGTGACGGTCTTGATGACGTCGGGACCGGTGATGTACATGTGGCTGATCTGATCGACCATGATCGTGACGTCGGTCAGCGCGGGGGAGTACACGGCGCCGCCGGCCGAGGGGCCCATGATCAGTGAGATCTGCGGGATCACGCCGGACGAGGCGACGTTGAGGCGGAAGATCTCGGCAAAGAGCGCAATCGATCCGACACCCTCCTGGATTCGGGCACCGCCGGAGTCGTTGATGCCGATGATCGGGCAGCCGAGCTTGAGAGCGAGCTTCTGCACCTTGACGATCTTGCGTCCGTTCGCCTCGGCCAGGGAACCGCCGAGAACCGTGAAGTCGTGGGCGAAGACGGCAACTGTCTTGCCTTCGATCGTGCCCAGGCCGCAGACGACTCCGTCACCGTCGGGGCGGTTGTCCTGCATCCCGAACTGGTGGTTGTGGTGGCGGGCGAACTCGTCGATCTCCTGGAAGGAGTCAGTGTCGAGGAGAGCATCGATGCGTTCACGGGCGGTCTGCTTGCCGCGCTTGTGCTGGTTGTCCACCGAGCGCTGATTGCCCGTGTGGGCTGCTTCTCGGCGCTGGGTGAAAGCGTCGATGCGCTCGGCTGTGGTCCGTGGAGTATCCGTCATGCCTCCACAATAACGATGGTGTGAGACTTCGTTGTGCACTCTCACCAAAAGAATCTAGAGTGGACTGGTGAACAGCCAACACAATTCTCTGCTCGTCGACGTCGACTCAGTGCGCCGCACCGCTGCGGACCGTGGTCTGACGCTCCCGCCGCTGATCTGGGACGATAGCTGTACCTCGACGAATGACGAACTCGCGCAGTTGGTCCGGGAAGGCGCTGAGGCCGATTCGTCCGTCGCCGAATTCACCATCCGCGGCACAGACTTTCAGAACGCCGGGCACGGTCGCCTCGGCCGGACCTGGACGGTGCCCGCCCGCCGGTCGCTGACCTGGTCGATTCTGCTCACACCCCCGGCCGGATTCTCGCAGTGGGGATGGATCCCGCTCATCGCCGGTGAGGCCGTGCACTCAGCCGTCACCGAGGCGGGGGTGCCCGCCGCGATCAAATGGCCCAACGATGTGCTCACCGCAGACGGAAAGAAGCTGTGCGGAATCCTCGCGCGCGTCGAACCCTTGGCCGGCGGCCCGCAGATCGTGTTGGGGATGGGGCTGAACACCCGGTTGAAGCCCGCGGACCTGCCGCGCGAGGACGCGAGCTCGCTGGCGATCGAAACCGGTGTCGACGGTTCAGAAATTGATCATGAAGCGTTGCTAGTCTCAATTCTCGGCACATTGATCCCCTGCTACAGAGAGCTGGTCGACTATGGAGACGAGGATTTCCGCGCCAGCCGCACAGCGCGGAGAGTGCGTGATCATATGGTGACGCTCGGATCGAAGGTCCGGGTGGAGAAGCCCGACGGCTCCGACATCATCGGCATCGCCACGGGTCTGGACTCCGGAGCCGACCTCATCATCGACGATCATGTGTCCTTGAGCGCCGGAGACGTCCACCACCTGCGTCCCGCCGTCTCTCCGACCGCGTCGGAGAGGAGCGATCGCTGATGGCTGTTTCGGATTTCACTGCCGGATTCGACATCGTCGATCCGGAACGGCTGGGCTCGCCCGAGGTCGGATTCCAGGCCGATTCAGAGAATCAGCCCGATTCCGATGCTTCGACGAATCCGACCCCGCAGGACGACGGGGAGACCCCGTCAGTCGCCGAGGCGGACGACCGTTCCGCAGATGCCGTCACCGACGAGAACGCCGAGTCGAGTGCGGACGATCTGTTCGACGAGGCCGACGACGAACCCGTCGGCGGTCTGACGGGATCCGCTCCGCAGGCAGGAGAGGTCGGCGCCGACCTCGCCGACGAAGTGACGGCCGATCCGGGCACGGCTTCCGCTGACGCCGATTCTGCCGAAGCAGAACCGGGCGCCGACGCCGACCCGGACATCGATGTCGATGAGGACTTCTTCAGCGGACTGCGCGAGGATCCGCGCACCACAGCGCTGCCGATCATCGATGAGGACGACGCCGACGGAGCTCTCGACGCGGCCGGTCCCGACTTCGACGACACGATCTATGAGACCCGCACCGCCGCCCAGCGACTCGAAGAGATCCTGCTCGACGGCAAACGCGTCCTCGACCGCCGAGAGGCGGCGAAACTCGGCGGAATCTCCACGGTCTCGGCGCGGAAGATGTGGCGGGCACTCGGCATGTCCCAGGCGAAGCCGGAGGACAAGGCCTACACCGTCAGCGATGCGCATGCCCTGCGGATTTGGGCCAAGCCCGTCGCCGACGGACTCATCGACCAGACCACCGCGCTGTCCCTGGCCCGAGCGATCGGGCAGACGACGGACCGCCTCGTCGTCTGGCAGATGGAGACCCTCGTCGAATTCCTCACCGAGGAGAAGGGACTGACCGACCCGGAAGCGCGCCGGGATGCCCTGGCCGTCGTCGAAGAGATGATCGACCCGCTGCAGAAGATGCTGACCTATTCCTGGCGGCGGAACCTCGCCGACGTCATGGGCCGTCTCAACGTCAACGTCTCCGACGGGCTGGCCATGGACAACAGGCAGGGCTGGTACGACTCCTCGATGCCGTTGGCCCGCGCCGTCGGATTCATCGACCTCGTCTCCTTCACCCGCCTGTCGCAGAAGATGGAGCCGCGGCAGCTGGCGGACATGGTTCAGGAGTTCCAGGGCATGGCCTACAACATCGTCGCCACCGGAGGCGGACGGGTCATCAAGACCGTCGGCGATGAAGTGTTCTTCGCCGCCTCGACACCGCTGGCCGGGGCCGAGATCGCCATGACACTGATGGAGCGCGTGACCGCAGCCGAGGACCTGCCCCAGGCGCGCGTCGGCTTCGTCTGGGGCCGGGTGCTCTCCCGCCTCGGCGACATCTTCGGCTCCAGCGTCAACCTCGCCGCCCGCCTGACAGCAGTGGCCGATCCCGGGACGATCTTCACCGACGAGGAGACCGCGCGAGTGCTCTCGGCATCGGACGACTACGTCTTCGAACCGCGCGATTCGATTTCGCTGCACGGACTCGGCGAGACCGCCATCGGCGAGATGAAGCGCGGCACCGCGGCCCAGATGCGCCTCGACCTCGACGACGAACCCGAGAACTCGGATCAGTGACCGACCACATCGACAACTGACAGCACGGCCGACCGACAGTTGAGCCCAGCACCAAGGTGCTGGGCTCAAGTGTTGGAACGGCCGGCTGGCCGGGCAGTTCGGCGGAGTCGGCGCATCGACCGAACCCTGCCGAGCCATCGTCCGAACCGGGCCGAGCTCAGAACAGCGCGGAGTCGTCGTCTCCGTCTTCGTCATCGTCGTGGGAGACGATCACCGCGCCTTCGGTGTCGAACTTCGACCGCGCGATCTCATCCTTTGCCTCATCGAGGTCGAGATCGAGCTCGTCGAAACTCGTCGCCAGGCCCTGCTGACCCTTCGCTGCCTTGCCTGCCGATCGCTTCGTCCCGGACTTCGCCGTCTTCGCGCCGGTGCCGGTCGCGGAATCCGCGGTCGCCTCGGCGTCGGCAGAGGCATCGGCCGAGCTATCGTCGGCTGCCGGGGAATGGTCGGCGGATTCGGCGCCGCCGAGGCGGGGGAGGGTTCCGATGACATCGATCTTCGATTCCAGCGGCGATCCCGTCCCATCGCGACGGGACAGTTCGGCTGGAAGTGTGCGTGCACCACCGGCGGTGGCGGCTGCCTGCGGAGAGTCGCCGACCCAGGCCAGCGACAGCTCGGTCTCGCCCTTGAGGAACTTATGGGCACGCACCCCCGAGGTGGCTCGTCCCTTGGTCGGGAACTCGGAGAATTCGCTGACCTTGATCGACGACGACGGGGCACCGTAGAAGTTCTCACCGCTGGCGATCGTCACGACCGCGAAGCTGCGAGCTCGGCATCCGCGGCACCGTCTTCGTCGGTCTTCGCCGCTTTAGGAGTCATTCCGAAGAAGATCACCTTCGCTTCGGCGGCGACCTTGATGCCGGCCACACCGGAGGCGTTCCAGCCCTGCGCGCGCAGACCGGAGGCGTCGAAGGCGAGCAGCTGGGCATTCGAGGTCACGAACACGGAGAGGGAATCGTCGATGTCCTCGGGCTGAGCGACTCCGACGACGGAGTCCTTGCCCTTGAGGGTGATGGCCTCCCATTCGTTCTTATTCGGTCTTCCGGCCACCGACACCCTCTTGACGACGCCTTCGGCGGTGCCGAGGACGAATTCGCGGTCGAGGTCGACCAGTCCGATGATCTTCTCGTTCTTCTCCAGGGCCGCGTATTCGGCGATCTTCACACCGCCGGCGACATTGGGGCGCGCTGCGGCCGGCGGCAGGGCCGGCAGATCGACGACATCAACCATGTGCAGTCGACCGGTGGTGGTGATGGCACCGACCTTGCCCTGAGTGGTGGTGACGATCTCCGAGACCAGCGCATCATGGCTGGAGCGTCGACCCTCGCGTGCCAGCGGAGCGGCGTCCGAGGTGCGCGCGATGCGTCCCGACGTCGACAGCAGCACCCGGCAGGGGGAGTCGGCGATCTTGAGATTCGCCGGAGCCTTCTTGCCCTTGGCCGACAGTTCCTTCATCAACCCTTCGATGAGGACGGTGCGCCGTGGCGAGCCGATGATCTCGGCCGTGGCCTCGAGTTCGGAGGCGACGAGCTCCCGCAGCTTCGCCTCATCGGCCAGCAGCGATTCGAGGTAGTCGATCTTCTTCCTCAGCTCGTCCCGTTCGGCCTCGAGCTCGAGGCGGGAGAACTTCGTGAGTCGACGCAGCTGCAGATCGAGGATGTAGGTCGCCTGCAGCTCGGAGAGCTCGAAGACGTCCATGAGGCGAGTGCGCGCCGTGGCCGCATCATCCGAGGAGCGGATGAGCTGGATGACCTCATCGATGTCGAGGATCGCAATGAGCAGACCTTCGACGAGGTGGAGCCGGTCCTTGGCCTTGCGCAGCTGGAAGACCGAGCGCCGGCGCACCACGTCGATGCGGTGGGAGAGATAGACCATGAGCAGCTCGCGCAGCCCCAGCGTCCGCGGCTGTCCCTCGACGAGGCAGACATTGTTGATGGAAAACGATTCCTCGAGCGGTGTCTGGCGGTAGAGCTCGGCCAGCACCGCCTCGGGGTTGAAGCCGTTCTTGACGCCGATGACCAGGCGCATGCCGTTCTTGCGATCCGAATAGTCATCGATCGAGGCGATTCCGGACAGCTTCTTCGCACCGACCGCGTCCTTGACCTTGGACACGACCTTCTCAGGTCCCACGAGGTAGGGCAGTTCGGTGACGACGATTCCCTTGCGGCGTGCACTGATGTTCTCGATGGACACGGTGGCGCGGGTGCGGAACGTGCCGCGACCGGTCTCGTAGGCCTCTCGCACTCCGTCGAGACCGATGATCCGCCCGCCGGTGGGCAGGTCCGGTCCCGGGATGAAGCGCATGAGCTCCGAGAGCCCGGCTTCCGGATTGCGGATGAGGTGAGCACAGGCGGCGATGACTTCGCCGGGATTGTGCGGGGCCATGTTCGTGGCCATGCCCACAGCGATGCCCGAGGCGCCGTTGATGAGCAGATTCGGGAAGGCGCTGGGCAGGACCTCGGGCTGGGTGAGCGTGTTGTCGTAGTTCGGCACGAAGTCGACGACGTCTTCGTCGAGGCCCGCGATCATCTGCATCGACGCGGTCGTCAGCCGCGCCTCGGTGTAGCGAGGGGCAGCGGGACCGTCGTCGAGGGAGCCGAAGTTGCCGTGGCCGTCGACCAGGGGCACACGCATGATGAAGCCCTGGCTGAGGCGAACGAGGGCATCGTAGATCGCGGTATCGCCGTGCGGGTGGAGCTTGCCCATGACATCGCCGACAATGCGCGAGGACTTCACATGACCGCGCTCGGGCCGCAGGCCCATGTCACCCATCTGGTAGACGATGCGACGCTGGACGGGTTTGAGGCCGTCCCTGGCATCAGGCAGGGCGCGGGAGTGGATGACCGAGACCGCATATTCGAGGAACGAACTCTCCATCTCTGACGAGACGTCGACTTCGATGACTCTGCCTTCGGGCATGGAACTCCTTTGACGCACGAACTGTTCGAATCGAACACCCGCCCGTGCCGAGGCCTGACCTCAGCGGGGGAGGGCACCCGTCGATTCTAGCGTTCGATTTGCGCTCTCCGGCTCAATCGGCCGTTCCCGGAGGGTCCGTGTCGGAGTTCAGGCGCTTTCGCGGCCGCCGCGCAGCCACTGGAAGAACTCCTTCATGTAGGCCTCGACATGTGAGCGATCGGCCGTGCCGGCGACGAGTTCGCTGACCATCATGCCCGCGACCGAGCTGTTGACCCGCTCCGCATATTCGGCGTCGATGCCGGCGAAGCGCATGA
Source organism: Brevibacterium sp. LAARM3_SD1 (assembly GCF_057364765.1). NCBI lineage: Bacteria > Bacillati > Actinomycetota > Actinomycetes > Micrococcales > Brevibacteriaceae > Brevibacterium > Brevibacterium sp. LAARM3_SD1. The sequence continues at coordinate 9,363 of NZ_JBNFOL010000031.1, forward strand.
TGAATTCCTTGATCGCGCGGAGGTTCTTCTCCTTGGCGATCACTGCCTCGGGCGGCAGCGCCGGATCCAGGCTGAGCATCATCATCGTGTAGAACCGGTTGCGGTCGGTGGTCAGCCAGTTCATGCAGAAGTCGATGGCGACTTCGACGGCATCGGCGCCCGGAGCGCGCACGAGCTCCGGCAGGCGTTCGAGCTGTTGGGAGTTGAGTTCCCCGATGCGCTCCATGATTCCTGTGATCAGGGCATCGCGGGTGCGGTAGACATTCGAAGTCGACCCCACCGGCAGTTCGGCCAGTGCATCGACTGCCCGATGGGTGAGCCCGCGGACTCCTTGTTCGGCGACTACGGCGATCGCGGAGTCGGTGACGACGTCTCTGCGCGAAATCATGACTGTGAGGCCTCGCTCTCATGGGACACCCGCTGAATGCGGACGCCTGGGACGGTGGATGACCAGTGACTGGCCACAGACAATGGCCGCCGGAGCGGCCACTCATTAAAACACGAATTCATAACATTTCGTGGTGAACGGATACAGACACTACCCGTCAAGTCTGCGAATTGGTATAGGACGCGCCAATATGGCGCTGGGACACCGAAAGTCGGAGGCGTCCTGCGGCGGGCGTGGATTCTCCTTTCAGCTGGGCGGGTGTCTGCTCCGAACCGTCTCAGCTCAGCAGTCGGCGGGTGCCGTCGATGCGGGTGGGGTCGGGCAGCAGATCGACACGGGCGCTGAGCACATGCCCCTCGGTCTCCGTAGCGATCATCGGATGGATGACGAGTTCGAGGATCTGCGGATGACGTTCGACGAGCACCGAGAGCCTTTCGAGGACGTCGATGAGCGGGCCGATGTTCATCGGCGGAAGACCGCGGTAGCCGAACAGGCGCGGGGAGGCCTTGACCGTGCGGATCATGTCGTCGGCCTCCCGATCCGTCAGCGGCGCGACCCGGTGCGAGACGTCGCCGAGCAGCTCGGTCGTGTCCCCGGCCAGAGAGAAGGACAGCAGCGGTCCGAGGAGGGGGTCCTCGCCGGCGCGGATGACACACGGGACACCGTGGGGGGCCATGGCCTGAACGTCGACGAGGGGCTCGTCGTCGCCGATCACCTGGGTGATGATCCGCTGCACGGCAGCGAAGTCCTCGGCCAGCTCTTCGGGCGAATCGATGTTCAGGCGCACCCCGCCGAGCTCCATGCGGTGCCGGAGCACGTTCGTCACCGCCTTCAGCGCCACGGGATAGCCGATCTTCTCGGCGGCGGCGAGCCCCTCGGCGACCGAGGAAGCAGCGATATAAGGCAGGACCTCGATCCCGTAGGCGCGGAGCAGCTCTCTCGTGGCATCGCGTTCGATGCGAACCGGTGTGCCCAGCGGCGCCCCGTCGAGAGCCGAATCGATGATCGAACGCACCGCTTTGTCGTCGATGTCGTCGAGTTCGACGTACCGACCGTGGTCGGCGGCGCGCCAACGCGAGTAGTCTGTCGCCCTGGCCAGCGCCCACACGGCATCCTCCGGGCCGATGTAGCTGGGCACCGTGCGGGAGACGCGGTTGCCGTCCTGGTCCTTGAGGTAGCTGGTCAGTTCGTCGCGGACACCTTGAATGCCGAGGAAGCAGGCCACAGTGGTCTTCTCCGACTGTGCGGCGGCCTCGGACAGCAGCGCGGCGATCTCCGACTCCTCGGCTCCCGCCGACGGGGTGAAGGTGACGATGACCGAGTCGACGTCGTCGCGGGCATACATCGCATCGAGTTCGGTCCGGAAGGTCTCCGCATCGACCTCGGGGTGCAGGGACACGGGCTCGGTGTCGACGCGCAGACCTTCGGAACGGGCGCGCTGCATGATCAGGGTGCTCATCGCCGCGGAGTTGCCGATGACACGACCCGGCGGCCCGCCGGCAGCTTCTGGGTCGAGAACACCTGGGTGAGGTCGAAGAGCTGGTGGATCGTATCCGCGCGGATCACTCCCGCCTGCTCGAGCACCTGGTCGAGGGTGTTCGGCGCCAGGGATGAGGTGCGCACGATATGCCCGGGCGGCAGCTCCCGCCCCGTGAGGTCGGACTTGATGACGACGACGGGTTTGACGCGGGAGACTCGACGGGCGATGCGCGAGAACTTGCGCGGGTTGCCGATGGATTCGAGGTAGAGGCCGACGGTCTGCGTGGCCGGATCCTCCTCCCAGTACTGGAGGAGGTCGTTGCCGGAGAGGTCGGCGCGGTTGCCTGCGGAGACGAAGGTGGAGATGCCCAGTCCGCGGGTCTTCGCCGCCGCGAGCAGGGCGGTGCCGAGGGCTCCGGACTGGCTGAAGAGCCCGAGCGTTCCGGAGGCCGGGAGGAACGGGGCCAGAGAGGCGTTGAGCGAGATGTCGGCGGCCTCGTTGACCAGTCCGAAGGAGTTCGGCCCGACCACGCGCATTCCGTAGGCGCGGGAGGTTGCGACCATGCGGCGCTGGAGTTCGGCCCCTTCGGGGCCGGTCTCGGCGAATCCTGAGGAGATGACGAGCACGGCTTTGACCCCGTGCACGGCACAGTCCTTGACCACCTCGGTGACGGATTCGGCGGGCACGGCGATGACCGCGAGGTCGGCCTTGCCCGGCAGATCGGCGAGGCTCGGATAGGCTTGGACGCCGGCGATCTGATCGGCTTCGGGGTGGACGACCCACAGGTCGCCGGTGAACTTCGCGGCCGTGATGTTGCGGATGAGCAGATGGCCGGTGGAGTTGCGTTTGCGGCTGGCGCCGATCACCGCCACCGAGGCGGGGTGGAGGACCGTGCGCACGCTCAGGGCCTCGGCCCTGTGTTCCCTGGAGGCCTGCACTTCGATGGACCGCGCCGTGGGATCGATGTCGAACTTCACGGCCACGACACCGTCATCGAACCCGCGGGAGACCTCGTAGCCGGCGGCCTGGAAGACCTGCAGCATCGACCGGTTCTGGGGAAGCACTTCGGCGGTGAATCGCTGGATCCCCGATTCGCGCGCGGCCGCGGCCAGATGCTCCAGCAGGATCGAACCGACCCCGCGACCCTGGTGGGCGTCGGCGATGTTGAACGCCACCTCGGCCTCGGTGTCGCTGATCCGATCGAAGCGGCCGACGCCGATGATGTCGTCGCCGATGAGCATGATCAGCGCCACTCGGTCGTGGTGGTCGACGTTGACGAAGCGGTCGAGGTCGCGTTTGGGAAGCCGGGGCAGCGGAGCGAAGAAGCGCAGATAGACCGACTCCGGCGACTGAGCCTCGTGCATGCGGGCCAGGGCCGCGGAATCGTCAGGGGTGATCGGACGCAGATGGGCGGTGCCGCCGTCGCGGAGGACGACATCGGCTTCCCACCCGGCAGGATAGTTTTCCATGGTCCCAGCATATGCGTCGGGCGCTCGGTTATGGCCGACCTCGCTGGGAAGTGTCAGAGGAGTGGGGCACAATGGTGGGCATGGCATTACCCGAGGTTCTCGTTCACGATCTGCAGTCGGCCGGCTACTATCCCCAGCTCACACAGGGCATACTCGCCGACTCGCTCTACGACGAACCGGTCCTGGCTCACTTCGTCCACATCGACACCCATGTCGACATCGAATCCATCCACCGGCACGTCACCGCCTTCGTCCTCACCGAGACCCGCCTCCTGCTGGCTCACGTCGATGACGATCCGAATGCGGAACCCGGCTCCAAACCCCGTGCGGTCACGAGCAGCGAGGACATCGAACTCGATCGTCTGGGCACCGTGATGGTCGGTCGCACCTTCGCCGATCCTGCCGCGTTCAAGCCCGGAGACAAGCCCGTCGAGGTCTCGCTGACCATGTCCTGGGGCGCGTCGAAGCGCATCGAGGCCTTCCCCGAGACCTGCGGAGACCCCAACTGCATGGGGGATCACGGCTACGGCGGATCGATCTTCGCCGAGGATGTCATGCTCCGGGTCTCGGCCGAAGCCGAGGGGCAGGCCGCCGTCGACCGCATGGCCGACTTCGCCGGGAAGCTGCGTGCCGCGGTCTTCCATGCCCGGCTGCGGTCGCGCCGCTGATGGGTGAGGATTCGACGCGGCTCGGACAGGCGTCCCCTTCCGGCAGTGAGCCTTTGGGGCCTCCGGACTATGCGGGCCCCATGCTCTCCGATGTCGTTCCCGCTGCGGCGCTGAGCCTCGGTGCGGCCGACGCGCTCGACTCGCCGATGTCCGATCGCGCTCGAGCGCTCGGACTCGACAGGGAATCCCGGGCGACGATCGTCGTGCTCATCGACGGTCTCGGAGAGCAGCAGCTGCGCCGCTACAGCGGATACACCCCTTTCTTCCGGTCACAGGCCGGAACCCGCCGGACGCTGTCCGCCGGGTTCCCGTCGACGACGGCGAACTCTCTGTCGTCTCTGGCTACCGGCCGCCTTCCCGGTGCACATGGAGTGGTCGGCTACCGCGTCCTGGACCCGGAGAAGGACGCGGTGTTCAACCAGCTGACGTGGAACCTCGACGTCGACCCCGTCGCCTGGGTCCCCGATGCGACGCTCTTCGAACGCCTCACGGATGCCGGGATCGATGTGGTCAGCCTCGGCGAGAAGAAGTTCGCCGGACGCGGCCTCAACCGGGCTTCGCTGCGCGGCGGCAGATTCCGGGATTCGAAGACACTTGAGGAACGCTGCGCCCAAGCCCTGGCCGAGGCGAAGGCTCCCGGTCGTCGCCTCGTCTATCTCTACTGGGGCAACCTCGACAAGACCGGACATGTGCACGGTGCGGACTCCGCGGCCTGGACCGAGGAGCTCGAACGCGTCGATCTCGCCTTGTCCCGGCTCGCCTCCGACCTGCCGCACGACGCGACGATGCTCGTCACCGCCGATCACGGAATGGTCGACGTCGACCACGAACGACGTTTCGATCTCGCGGAGCTCCCCGAGCTCAAGGCCGGTCTGCGCCACGTCGGCGGAGAGCCGCGCGCACTGCATCTCTACGCCGCTGACGGCGCCGAGGCGGATGTGCTCTCGGCATGGCAGGAGACGCTCGGCGACCGCGGGCTCATCCTGCCGAAATCCGAGGCGATCGCCCGCGGCTATTTCGGCCCCGTCGCCCCGCACGTCTATCCGCGGATCGGGGATTTCCTCGTCATCTGCACCGATGGCTTCGCCGTGGTCGATTCGGATGTGGAATCCGCCTCGGCGTTGGCGCTCATCGGCCACCACGGTTCCACCACGGAGCAGGAACTGCAGATCCCGCTCCTTCTCGTCTGACTGCCCGCGTTAGGATGGCACACGTGACTTTTCCTCGAATCGGTGTCATTGGCGGCGGTCAACTGGCACGCATGATGGCCCCCGCCGCAGAAGCCCTCGGCGTCCGCTTCTCCGTTCTCGCGGAGACCGCTGACGCCCCCGCCACACAGGTCATCAATGAGGTGACGGTCGGCGACTATACGGACTATCCGACGCTGAAGGCCTTCGCCGAGACCGTCGACGTCATCACCTTCGACCACGAACACGTCCCGCCGGAGCATCTGCAGGCCCTCGTTGAAGCCGGACACGCTGTGCGCCCCGGCCCTGACGCCCTCATCTTCGCCCAGGACAAGATCCGGATGCGCGCGCGGATGGACGAACTCGGTCTGCCCAACCCCGCGTGGGCCGAGATCACCTCGGCCGCCGATGTCGAGGCCTTCGCCGCTCGCGTCGGATACCCCTTCATCCTCAAGACTCCTCGCGGAGGCTACGACGGCAAGGGCGTGCGCGTCATCGACAGCCTCGATCAAGCCGTCGAGTGGCTGGACGAGGTGCCCCAGCTGCTTGCCGAGGAGAAGGTCGACTTCGCTCGGGAACTCGCCGTCATGGTCGGACGCTCCCCGATGGGGCAGACCGCGGTGTGGCCGGTTGTCGAGACCTGGCAGCAGAACGGCGTGTGCAAGGAGGCGATCGCCCCGGCCCCCGACCTGTCGGCGGAGAAGGCGCGGGCCATCACCGAGGCGATCCTCACGGTCGCCGGCACCCTCGAGGTCACCGGCGTGATGGCGATGGAGATGTTCGAGACTCCCGAGGGCTTCCTCATCAACGAATTCGCGATGCGACCGCACAATACGGGGCACTGGACGCAGGACGGAGCGGTGACGAGCCAGTTCGAACAGCACCTCCGCGCGGTCCTCGACCTGCCCCTCGGCAGCCCCGCGGCCCGCGAGGACGTGTCCGTGATGGTGAACATCCTCGGCGCCGATCATGACGACCTCTATCAGCCGTACCTGCACGTCATGGCTCACGACCCGGCAGTGAAGGTCCACCTCTACGGCAAGGGCGTGCGCCCGGGCCGGAAGGTCGGCCACGTCAATGCCTACGGCGAGGACCGGCAGCTCGTGCTCGCCCGTGCACGGCATGCCGCGGACTTCATCGCCGGTGTCGATGTCGATCCGCATCCGCAGATGCCCACTCCCGAGGATCTCCGGGCCGAGGGCGAGCCCGGCACACGCTGAGCCCCAGCGCGTGCTGCACTCAGTCACCGCCCGCAACTCGTCCGCACGGACGGGACAGAACCGCCTGCAGCGAAGGAAGCACAGATGACCACAGCGAATGAAGGCTCCACTCCGACGGCGGCTCCGGTCGGCATCGTCATGGGCTCGGACTCGGACTGGCCGACGATGAAGGCCGCGGCCGAAGCGCTCGACGAGCTCGGCATCGAATCAAGCGCCGAGGTGGTCTCCGCCCACCGTATGCCCGAGGACATGATCGACTGGGCGAAGTCCGCGGCCGATCGCGGCGTCCGCGTCATCATCGCCGGAGCCGGGGGAGCGGCCCACCTGCCCGGAATGATCGCCTCGATGACCTCTCTTCCGGTCATCGGCGTCCCCGTGCCCCTGAAGTACCTCGACGGAATGGACTCGCTGCTGTCCATCGTGCAGATGCCCGGCGGAGTTCCCGTGGCCACCGTCTCGATCGGCGGCGCCAAGAACGCGGGCCTGTTGGCCGCGCGCATCCTCGGGGCCGGTCAGGGGACCGAGGCCGAGGCTCTGCGGTCCCGTCTCGACGATTATCGGGGGCAGCTGCGGCAGGTCGCTCTCGACAAAGGTCGGGCACTGCAGGAATAATAGCTCTTGCTGAACGTTTGATAAGTCTTAGGAGAATGATGTTCGACCTCTACCAGCCCAGCGAAGAGCACGAAGAGATCCGCGCCGCAGTTCGCAACGTCGTCGAGAAGAAGATCGCGCCGTTCGCAGCCGAGGTCGACGCGGACTCCCGGTACCCGCAGGAAGCGCATGACGCCCTCGTCGAGACGGACTTCTTCGCCGCGCACATCCCCGAAGAGTACGGGGGCATGGGCGCCGATGCGCTGGCTGTGGCGATCATCATCGAAGAGGTCGCACGCGGCTGCGCCTCGTCGTCGCTCATTCCGGCCGTGAACAAGCTCGGCAGCATGCCGGTCCAGCTCGGGGGCAGCGAAGAGATCAAGAAGAAGTACTTCCCGTCCGTGGCCGCCGGTGAAGCGGGATTCTCCTACGGCCTGTCCGAGCGCGAAGCCGGTTCCGACACCGCATCGATGAAGACCCGTGCCGAACGCGACGGCGACGACTGGATCCTCAACGGAGTCAAGACCTGGATCACCAACGCCGGAGAGTCCGAGTACTACACGGTGATGGCCGTGACCGACCCCGACGGAGCACGCGGCCGCAACATCTCCGCCTTCGTCGTCGAGAAGTCCGACGAGGGCTTCACCTTCGGTGAGAAGGAGCGCAAGCTCGGCATCAAGGGCTCGCCCACCCGAGAGCTCCTCTTCGACAACGTCCGCCTGCCCGGCGACCGCATCGTCGGCGAGCCCGGGGAGGGTCTGAAGATCGCCCTGCGCACCCTCGACCACACCCGAGTCACGATCGCCGCGCAGGCCGTCGGCATCGCTCAGGGCGCGCTCGACTACGCCCTGGCCTACGTCAAGGATCGTCAGCAGTTCGGAAAGTCGATCGCCGATAACCAGGCGATCCAGTTCATGCTCGCCGATATGGGCATGAAGCTCGAGGCCGCACGTCAGCTCACCTACACCGCCGCCGCCAAGAGCGAGCGCGGCGACGATGACCTCACCTACTTCGGTGCCGCTGCGAAGGCCTTCGCCTCCGACGCCGCGATGGAGATCACCACGGACGCCGTGCAGCTGCTCGGCGCGCCGGCTACGTCGTCGACCACCCGGTCGAGCGGATGATGCGCGATGCGAAGATCACGCAGATCTACGAAGGCACCAACCAGATCCAGCGCATGGTGATGGGACGCAAGCTCATCGCCTGAGTCGGGTTCGAAGCGAAGCCTGTGCCCAGGGCCGCGCACGGCGTCGGCCGGAGGTGCATCGCACGGGGCTGTGTCGAACGGGTGCTGCGGATTCCCCGGAAGGGAGTCCGCAGCACCCGTTCTTCGGTCTGTGAACAATCGCACACGCGACGAATGCGACATGCGCGGCGCGGATGTGCCGGAATCGACGGTTCTCACGCGACACAATAGGTGAACACAGTGGACTCTGAAGTGCCTTTGGCACAGTAGTCTGCTGTGGGCACCCGAAGGGCGAAGCGACCTGTGTGTGGCCACCCGCGGATGTCGACGTCGGAATCAGTCCGTGAGCAGAGCCCGAAGCGAAGGGAAGTCAGTGGCCGAAACGAGATATGTGGACCCGATCCGCCACCCGTCGTATGCTTCGCAGCCGACGCGTGATGTGCGGGCGTGGCTCCTGCTGCTCGTCACGGCCATCGTGCCCGGGGGAGTGCAGCTCCTCTTCGGTCATCGCCGCTGGGCGAAGATCTCACTGTCGATCACCGCCATCAGCTGGATCCTGGCCCTGATCGCCGGAGTGATCGTCCTCATCAGCCGGACGTTCCTCTTCACCATCGGCACGAACCCGTTCATTCTCACCTTCCTGACCATCTGGGTGCCCGTCATCGCCGTCAACTGGGCGGTGTGTCTTTTCGACACCCTGCGCCGTATCCGGCTCGTCACGATCTCGCGGAGAGCCCGCAAGCGCTTCATAGCGGCCTTCTGCGCCCTCATGCTCATCGTCGTGGGACCACTGGCCTACGGGACGACGATCCTCAACTCCCAGCGGGGACTGATGAGCGACCTGTTCGCCTCGGGCAAGGCGCTCAAGCCCGTCGACGGCCGCTACAACATCCTGCTGCTGGGTTCGGACGCCGGAAAGGGTCGGACGGGAATCCGCCCTGACTCCCTGTCGCTGGTCTCGATCGATGCGAAGACCGGCAAGTCCGTCATCATCGGCCTGCCCCGCAATATGGAGAACGTGCCGTTCCCCGACGACTCTCCGCTGCACAAGCACTACCCGCAGGGATACAACTGCGGAGACGAATGTCTGCTCAACGCCGTCTTCCAGCAGGGCGAGCGGCACAAGGACGAGTTCGAGGACCCGAAGAAGGCCGGAGAGCAGGCGACGATGGACGCCGTCTCGGGTGCCACCGGTCTCGAGGTCCAGTACTACGCGATGATCAACCTCAAAGGGTTCGAGAACCTCATCGACTCCCTCGGCGGAATCACTCTGGTCTCCGGCAAGCGGGTGCCGATCTCGTCGAAGGTCGATCCGAACACGGGCCAGCACGGGCCGGTGAAGGGGTGGATCGAACCGGGCAAGCAGAAGCTCGACGGCTTCCATGCGCTGTGGTTCGCGCGGTCCCGCGAGTTCTCCAGCGACTACGAGCGGATGGTCCGCCAGCGCTGCGTGCAGACCGCGATGGTCAAACAGCTCGACCCGGCCACCGTTCTCACCCGCTACCAGTCGATCGCGAAAGCCACCCCGGGCGCTGTGTCGACGGATATCCCGTCATCTCAGGTGGACTCGTTCGTCGACCTCGCGCTCAAGGTGAAGTCACAGAAGATCGAATCCGTCGACCTCACCCCACCTCGCATCACACCGTCGCAGCCCGACTTCGATGTGGCACATCAGCTGGTTGCCGATAAGATCGAGGAGTCGTCGAAGTCCTCGGAAGAGGACGAAAACGCGTTCTCGGTTCCCGAAAGCGACCTGTCAGCCGCCGCCGGAGTCGATGCGGGACTCGATCCGAACCCCGGTTCAGGGCCGCAGCTGCTGGCACAGGGCGCCGGCGACACCTCTGCTGACAATGGCGAAGAAGCCGACGCAAAGTCGATCTGCTACGTGCCGTAAGGTGCCGCCATGGGACCGATCGTGATCGGGTCGATGACCGAATCGGTCGATCCCATGACGATTCCTGGAAAATCTTTTGCTCGGTGTGTCCCCTGCCAATACTGGGAACGACACTCGTGTAATTAGAATATTCTGCTCTGTGGCTAGTCTGACACGCCGAAAATGTGTAACAATTTTGAGATGTTGGGGTTGCCCACCGTTCTGCCAACGGTGCAGGGGACCTCGAGGCCTGAACTTCCCTGTCTTCCTCGAAAAGGCTGTAACGATGAAATATGTATTGCCCACTGTTGCGGGCTGCGCTTCCGTAGCGCTGGTCGGCACCTTATTGGTCTCGGCACCGACGGCTTCCGCAGCCGCGACGTCGCCCGATGTATCCAAAGAGGCGCTGAACGTCAGCAAAGAGGGACTCAAGGTCCCCGGTGCCCGCGATTCCAGTGATTCCAACGCCACTGCCGCCAACCAGAGCGCCACGAGCAATCTGCCGAATATCTTCAAGTCGCAGACGGCCCTGGCCTCGACCAAGGTGCCCGATATCGTCAAGGCCTCCGCATCGGCGACGACGGGTTCGGTCAACAACGTCTCCGCCGGACTGACCTCCGGTACCGACGAGGCCGCACCGTCCGAGGGGTCGACTCCATCCGAGCAGGCTCCCGCCGAAGGCGCAGAGAACGAGGCCCCGAAGTCGGAGGACGAGAAGTCCGACGATGCCGGGGACGAGAGTGCGAAGGATTCGTCCGAGGAGTCGAAGACTCAGGACGGAGACGACATCTCCGGTTCGGTCCGTCAGAAGACCGAAGACGGAGTGAATATCGCTCTCATCTCCGATGTCCTCGACGTTCCGGACGACAACCCGAGTCTCATCGGCTTCACGTTCTCCGAATCGAAGTCCAATATCCGCATCCAGGTCCGCACCAAGCAGGGATCGGAATGGGGCAATTGGAACACTCTTGACGAAGAGGAGCAGGAGGAAGCCCAGAACAAGGGTTCGGAGCCGATGACGGTGTCGAACGCCTCCGCTGTTCAGATGCGCATCCTCGGTGATTCCGCACCGAGCGAGGCCGAACTCGTGCTCGTCGATTCGAAGCAGGGCCCCGGAGACGCTCAGGCCGTCGCCGAGAACGATCCTGTCGAGCTTCCCGGCCAGGCCGGCGGCGACTCCGCCGGTGCCGAATCCGCACCGGCGCAGCCGACCGAAGACTCGACCGACGCCGAGGCGGCAGCTGCTGAGAATGTCGATGCCGCAGCCGGTGCGACGGTGACCAACCAGAACTACGTGCCCGGATCGTCGACGGTGGACACCGTGGCGAAGAAGGTGTCGAAGCCGAAGATCGGCTCGCGCAGCTCATGGGGTGCCAAGGCGTACAACGGCAGCCCCGACTACGCCAGCGGCATCAAGCAGGCCGTCGTCCACCACACCTCCGGCTCGAACAGCTACTCGGCTGCCGACGTTCCGGGAATCATCCGCGGTATCCAGGCCTACCACCAGCAGGGCCGCGGCTGGGACGATATCGGGTACAACGTCGTCGCAGACAAATACGGACGTCTCTGGCACGCCCGCGGCGGTGACATCGAGAAGGCCGTCATCGGCGCCCACGTCGCCGGACACAACACCGGAACCTTCGGCATCTCCGTGCTGGGCACCTACAACAGCTCGGCCCCGCCGAAGAAGACCCGCGATGCCGTCGCCTCGGCGATCGCCTGGAAGTTCTCGCTCAACGGGATCTCCAAGGCCTCCTCGTCGAACATGGTCGGACACCGCGACCTCGGACAGACCGACTGCCCGGGTGACGCCTTCTACGCCAAGATGGGCGAGATGCGCTCGACGGTCAACTCGATTCTGAAGACCGGCGAACAGCCCAGCGACGGCAAGGACGACAAGAAGGACGACGACAAGAAGACCGAGAAGCCGAAGCCGAAGACCTCGATCGAGAAATATGCCGAGAAGCACAAGCTCGGCAAGGCTCTCGGCAAGGAATACAGCGTCAAGGGCATCTCGGGCGCCAAGGCCCAGAAGTTCGAGAAGGGCACCGTCTACTGGTCCAAGAAGACCGGTGCCTACCACCTGTCCGGAGCGATCGCTTCGGCGTACAAGGGCGATGCAGTCACCGACTTGGGGCTGCCCACCTCTGCGGAGAAGGGCGGCCTCAAGGGCGGGGGCGCCGCGCAGAGCTTCGAGAAGGGCTCGTTCTACTGGTCGAAGGACACCGGCGCTCACTACACCTCCGGCACCATCATGAAGTATTGGGGTGACAAGGGGACCGTCAAGGGTCACCTCGGTTACCCCAAGTCGGACGTGGTCTACAAGAAGGGCCGCGGTGAGCAGCTCTTCCAGGGAGCACGTCTGGTCTGGGCCGAGGGTTACGGAACCACCGAGTTCTCTCCCAAGGGATCGATTGCCGGCGGAGTCACCGACGACAATGCTCCGGGCGGCACGACACCGCCCGGAGACGATTCCTCCGATGACAAGTCGCCTGCAGACTCCGGGGAAGGTTCTGCAGACGACAAGGACTCGAAGGACGATAAGTCCAAGGACGACAAGAAGGACGACAAGAAGAAGGACAAGCCGAGTAAGGCCGAGAAGATCGCGGCCCAGCGTGCGTCCATCATCAAGGATGCGAAGGCCAACCTCGGCGTCAAGTACGTCTGGGGCGGCACCTCGCCGAAGTCCGGCTGGGACTGCTCGGGATACACCCAGTACGTCTACGGCAAGAACGGCATCAAACTGCCGCGCACAACCAGCCAGCAGCGGTATGCCGGCAAGGAGATCTCGCTGAAGGACGCCAAGCCCGGCGACCTGATCTGGATCCCGGGGCACATCGGAATCATCTCCGAGACCAAGGGCCAGATGTACGACGCCGGCTCGTCGCGGTCGAACACCACGAAGCGAAGCTACAGCTGGATGCTCGATCGTGGAGCCAAGGTCATCCGCGTCGTCGGCTGATCTCCGGCCCCGAAGACAGGGCGTTCAGCGTCCGAGAGTCAGTGCCCCGAGGGCGATCCCACTGTGGATCTCCCTCGGGGCACTGTCTGGTTCTCCCCACGATTATGCGGGAGGCTCTGACCGGGGAGAAAGCATCAGCCCAGGTGACAAGCGGTGAATAGATTGTGACTTCGGCTGAATAGTCAGTGAAGTGCCTGCTTCGCGCATTGTGGTGGGATTAGGCTGGACGGAGCACACCCGGTATTCACCGGATGTGAATCCGACTCGATCCTGTCAAAGGGGGCCCGCAGTGCATCGTCTGCACAACACGGTCAAAAACTTCGAATGGGGCAGCACTGACGCGATTCCCGCGATCCTCGGCACTGTTCCGGACGGCACCCCCTGCGCGGAACTCTGGCTCGGAGCCCACCCGGTCAGTCCCTCTCGACTCGACGTCGGCCACACGCGGACCCAGGCTCCGCTGGATAAGCAGAACCGCCTCGGCGGGCAGGCGACGGCGGGCAGCGTGGCGACCGAAGCCGAGCCACGGCTCGGACCCAACCTCATCGAATACCTGGCGGGAGACCCGGAGGGTCTGCTCGGGCATGATTCGCTCGAATCCTTCGGTGCACGACTGCCGTTCCTGCTCAAGGTGCTCTCGGCCAGCAAGGCCCTGTCGATCCAAGTGCACCCGAACAGCGAACAGGCCCGGGCAGGATTCGCCGCCGAGGAGGAGGCCGGACCGGCGCTGGACGCTCCCAATCGGAACTTCAAGGACGCCTCGGCGAAACCGGAACTCATCTACGCGCTCACCGACTTCCACGCGCTCACGGGATTCCGGCCGCGTAAGGCCGTGCGGGCGACGTTCGAACGGATGCTCTCCCAGCCGCTGACCCCGCCGTCCCTGGACGTTCTCGGAGCGATCATCGGCGCGCTGAAGTCCTTCAGCGAGTCGAAAGCGCTGTCTCGCGCCGTCGAGATCATCCTCAGCGATCCGCGGGCTTCGGGGCTCGTCGACGAGGTGGCCGCCCACGGAATGGACGAGCTGCCCGCCGGGCACATCAGCCGTTCCGGCAGCGCGGTCGACCCGGCGCAGACGTTCTGCGAACTCGTCACCGACTACCCCCACGATCCGGGTGCGCTGGTGGGACTCATGCTCAACCGGGTCCACCTGCAGCCGGGTGAGGCGCTGACCATGGACGCCGGTGTGCTGCATGCCTACCTCTTCGGCACGGGCATCGAGATCATGGCCTCGAGCGATAACGTCGTGCGCGGGGGACTGACCTCGAAGCACGTCGACATCGAACAGCTGGCGACGATCACGGAATTCCGTTCCGGCGCACCCCGGATGGTCGAACCCGACCACTCGGGAATGCTGCTCGGGCCCACCGACGATTTCGCTCTGCAGGCGCTGCGCTGCCCGCGGATGACGACGGTGGAGCGCCGTGGCGCGGCGATCGCCCTGTGCACCGCAGGCACTGTCACACTCAGCTCGCTCGGTTCGACCCTCACGCTCGAACGTGGGCAGAGCGCGTTCATCGCGGCCAACGAACCGACGGTCACGGCCGATGGCCACGGCGACCTGTTCGTGGGGACCACTGGTCTGAACTCCGGAGCAGCCGGCCGCTGAGGTCGACTGCCTGCTCCCCACCCCTGTCACCCCTGCGAACCGGAGTGCAGGACTCTAAACAGAGATTGTTGGGTCGATCCACGGTGATTTCTGCAACGAAATCACCGTGGATCGACCCAACAATTTTGGTTTCCAACGAAGTCGCGCAGCGTCCGACGTTGACAGAGGGGCGGCACCACGGCGTATCGGCCAGCGCTGTCTGATAGCCGGCAGGTGTGAGGTCAGAACGCCCACACATGAAAGAAGTGGTCACGATCGGATACTGACATCGAAAGTCTGTATCCGATCGTGACCACTTCTCACCTAAGGACCGTGGTCGGTCACCTGTGAATCAGGCTCCGCCGGTGGTTCAGGCGGCGACCTCGATGGTGGGGACGTCCTCGGGGACGATCACCTCGGCGCCGGTCTTCTCCCTGACTTCGTCGACGGTCACACCGGGGGCGAGTTCGACGAGGGTGAAGGAGTCGCCGCTGACGTCGAGGACGGCGATATCGGTGATGATGCGCTCGACGACGCCCTTGCCCGTCAGCGGCAGCTCGCAGGACATCAGCAGCTTGTGCGAGCCGTCCTTGGCGACGTGGTCCATGATGACGATGACGCGCTGGGCGCCGTGGACGAGGTCCATCGCACCGCCCATGCCCTTGACCATCTTGCCCGGAATCATCCAGTTCGCGATGTCGCCGTTCGTGGCCACCTGCATGGCGCCGAGGATCGCGGCGTTGATCTTGCCGCCGCGGATCATGCCGAAGCTCGCCGCCGAATCGAAGTAGGCGGCGCCCGGGTTCATCGTGACGATCTCCTTGCCCGCGTTGATGAGGTCGGGATCGATCTCATCCTCGGTCGGGTAGGGGCCGACGCCGAGCAGGCCGTTCTCCGACTGAAGCACGAGGTGGACGCCCTCGGGCAGGAAGTTCGGAACCAGGGTCGGCATGCCGATGCCGAGGTTGACGTAGCTGCCGTCTTCGAGTTCCTGGGCGGCACGGGCCGCCATCTGATTGCGTGTCAATGACATTTCTGTGTCTCCTCAGGCTTCTCGTACGGTGCGCTTCTCGATGGGTTTGTCCGCCACCTGCTCGGGCGTCAGCGGCACCACGCGGTGGACGAAGACGCCTGGCACGTGGACCATGTCCGGATCGATCTCACCGGGTTCGACGAGCTTTTCGACCTCGGCGATGGTGATGCGAGCCGACTGTGCGGCCGGGGGATTGAAGTTCCTCGCCGAGGAATGGAACACGAGGTTGCCGTGCCGGTCGCCGATCGCTGCGCGCACAAGTGCGTAGTCGGGGGCCAGCGACTTCTCGAGGACGTATTCCTTCTCTTCGCCGAAGGTGTCGAAGACCTTCGTCTCCTTGGCCGGAGATTCTTTGACGACGTTGCCGTCCGAGTCGTACTTCCACGGCATGCCGCCCTCGGCGACCTGCGTCCCGGCGCCCGTGATGGTGTAGAAGCCGGATCCCGGCTCCTCCTGCGCGCAGCTTCTCCGCCAGGGTGCCCTGCGGGGTGAGTTCGACCTCGAGTTCACCGGAGAGGTACTGACGGGCGAATTCCTTGTTCTCGCCGACATAGGAGGCGATGATGCGGCGGAGTCGTCCGTCGGCGAGCAGGATGCCCAGTCCGCGGCCGTCGACGCCGGCGTTGTTCGAGATCACCTCGAGGTCTTTGGCTCCCTGGTCCTGGAGCGCCCGAATGAGGAATTCAGGCACGCCCACGACACCGAAGCCGCCTACGGCGATCGATGATCCGTCTGCAATGTCGGCCACCGCTGCTGCGGGGGTATCAACTACTTTGTCCATGTGCCCAGTGTGCCATGGACCACTCCGAGCCCGTCGGCCAGGTCCGTGATGCGAGCATCGTCGACTCTGCTGGTGAGCAGGACCTCACCACCGCTGAGGAGGTGCTGCAGAAGGCGCGGCCATTCGCCGGGCGGCGGGGTCGAGTTCGAGACGAGCAGTCCCTGCGGACGGGTGCCGTCGGCTCCCGCGGTGCTCGTCCAGTCGATGACCTGTCCGTCGATGTCGAGGGTCCCGGATGCCTCGAGGCGGCGCGCCGTGACATCGGGATAGGCCCGGATGGCGGAGTTGACATCGATGAAGTCGGTATCAACCGGAGTGCTCAACGCCAGGGCCGGGGGATTGAAGACGAAGACCTCATCGGCATCCGCCACCGTGTCATCACCCTGATGGCCGAAGGGAACGAAGGCCATGAAGTCCTCTTCCGGCGCCTCTGCTGCGATGACGACGCGGCCACCGGCCAGCAGAACGCTGAGGATCGCGACGAGTTCTCGCCAGTGCAGGCCCTCCGGCAGGGGAGCGAAGAGAGTGAAGTCCGGGCCGAGGTCGTAGTCGCCGAAGAGACCGACTCCCTTATTCACCCAATTCGCAACGACCGGTCCGGTGAGGTCGAGGCGATCGAAATCGGGTCCGCGCCAGATCAGGACGGGTCCGCCGGTGTGCGCGATGGCTGAGAGATCCATATCCGCTTCCATGGTTGTCTGTCGGGTGGGGCCAGGGTTGTCTGTCGGGGGAGCCGGGATTGTGTCGGGTGGGTCAGGGAACGATGAGGCCGATGTCGATCGTCACCCGCGGGGGAAGGCCCCGAGCTCACCATCGACCCAGTGATAGCGCGTGGAGGCGCTGAGATCCTCGGCGAAGAGAGCCGTATGGAGTCGTTCGACGAGAGAACCGAGCCCGACCATCGCCTCGAGCAGCGGCGGGCCGCCCGACTGAGCGGTCGCCGGCGAATCAGAGGGGCTCAGCGTGATACGCGACCCGGACCCTTCGATGCGCATCCGCCACGCAGCATGGCCGGGAGTCCGGGACTGCCCGGCGCGGACGACCCGGATGGCTCGGGAAACCCGTTCGAGGATGTCGTCGCTGTTGTCCCCGGCCGGAGCGCTGCCGGGCAGATCGGTGACACCCAGTCCCCGCTGAATGGCTTCGACATGGCCGTGACGGAACCAGTCCTCTCCGAGGTCGCGGGACAGCGCTCGGGCACCTTCACGACCGTTGTCGAGGTATCCGCCGGCCCCGCGGACCAGCGCCATGGGCAGTCCGCGCGAGGAGCCCTTGACCAGGTCGGCGGCCGCGGCGATCTCGTCGGCGATCGCGCGGACGGTCACGGTCTGGACGCGTCCGTCGTCGTCGGGGCGACCGCGTTGGTCGTCCAGGCCGGAGAACCCGGACAGGCCGATGGCGATATCACCGACCCCGAACCGCCATGGCCGTGAGCTCGTATCCGAGATGACCAGGCCGATGCGAACCTCGAAGGCCTGTTCGACCCGCTGACGCAGCCCATCGGCGGACCGGTCGCTGTCGAGCGGGTGGAGGATGACGGCACCGCCGGAGTTCGACTGGTCGAGACCAGCTGCGGCCTGCACGGTGCCTGCGGGTGTGCGCACGACCTGCACGGTGGTGCCGGAGCGATAGGAGCGTTCAGCGACGAGGTGGGTGCCGGTCTGTGCGACGAGCTCCTCGAATTCGGCGCGATCTGCGACTGTGCGCAGGCGACCCTCGGCTTTGGAGACGACCTTCGATGCGACGACGAGGATATCGCCGTCCTTGAGGTCGATGCGGTTGCGCCGCAGAGCGTTGATGAGGATCGCCGAGAGGTCGGAACCCTGCGCGATCTCTTCTTCGACGGGAGGCGCGTAGACGGTGAGCAGACGATCATTCATGCCGGGCCACCGGTGATTCCACTCTCATTCCTCCATAATCCCATTGTGGACGCCTACTTTCTAAATTCTCCAGGTTTGTTCAGGCGGATCCCACAGGTTGTGCCGCGTGACCGGGCCATGACCTATATATGGGGTTCTGGGTGCGTGTGCATGTGAACGCCTGTTCGAATAGTGTCTCAAGGGGTGTCTCAATACTCCATAAGGGCTTGACGGGGCGGTAATGACACGCGTGTAATTTATACCTAAGGGGAACGCGCCGAGCATGGATCCTGTGGATTCGACCGTACATCGGACTGATCGGCTCAGTCACGGCAACGGACCTGCTCGAGCGTGAGAAAGGGGAAAACCGTGCAAAGTGCACAGAGAGAATGGCGGGAGGGAGAAGACTTCACCGCCGCACCGGGAGTCACCTCCCGTCGTGCCGAAGACTGGTTCATCGAACCTGGAGCACGCACACCCGAGACGCTGCCGGATCCGCTGGCCGTCGATCCGAGCGATCTGACGCCGCTGCAGCCGGACAACTCCGCGGTCTCTCCGCTGTCGCTGCTCCTGGGCGCCGCAGAAGACGGCGAACTGTCCTGGCAAGACCAGGCCCTCTGCGCGCAGACCGATCCCGAGGCGTTCTTCCCGGAGAAGGGCGGATCGACTCGTGAGGCCAAGCGGGTCTGCGCATCCTGCGACGTCCGTTCCGAATGCCTCGAGTATGCTCTCGCCAACGATGAGCGCTTCGGCATCTGGGGCGGAATGTCCGAACGCGAACGCCGCCGGCTCAAGAAAAAGGTCGTGTGAGTCAAGCCGTCACCATCGTCGTCGTCTCCGGCGACGATGCCAGCAAGCTCGAGCTCGAAACGGCTCTTCGTCCGCACTTCCCCGAGATCCCCGTGGTGGATCTCGGGGGACGGACGGTCCGCGAAGCCGGCGAGATGCCGGAGATCGCGCAATCGGATTTCCTGTGGTTCCTCACCCCTGACTCCCGTCCCGAACTCGACTGTCTCGATGAGCTGCTCGACGCCATCGGGGAGACGGAATCCATCGCCGCAGTCGGACCGAAGCTCATGTGCTCCGGCCGCATCGTCTCCGCCGGAGTGAGCACCACCTCGGCGGGGGAGCGCTTCAACCCCGTAGGCTCAGGGGAGATCGATCAGGGCCAGCGCGACAGTCAGATCGAAACGCTCGGTCTCGACCTCCCGGGCCTGCTCATGGCCACCACGGAACTTGAGCGCATCGGCGCACCCTCCCGAGTGCTCGGCCCCGCCTACTCGGGACTCGAATACTCCCGTCGTCTGCGCGACCTCGGCGCCCGCGTGCTGCTGGCACCGCGTGCGCGGATGGAGATCTCCGCGACCTCGGCCGCCCGACTCGGCTCCTCACCCCACCCGCCGACATCGAAAGCCCAGATCCGGACCGAGCAGCGATACCGTCTCAGCCTCGCCGGACAGGGACTGTTCTCCCTGTTCTGCCTGCTCGCGATCGGCCATATCGGCCGCATCCTCGGCGGGCTGCTGTCGAACAACTTCCGCCCCGCCGGATGGCATCTCTCGGCACTCTTCGGACTTCCCGCGGACGTGTCGACCACCGCCCCGCTGCGGCGGGCCAACGCACGTCGCAACCGAGTGGCCAAACGATCGAACACCGCTCACGTTGCCGCGCTCTTCGCCGATGACGAAGAACTCGCCGTCCAACGCCGGACGATGAGCGGTGAGACCGACGACCCGCGTCCTGCAGAGGTGCCCACCGGCGGCCCCGACGCCGATGCGGAGCTCAATCCGGTCGGCGACACCGAGGAGGCCATCGACTCCTTCTCCCGACTGGAGATCACCGGCGGTTCCAGCCTGCTGCGCGCACCCCTGACCTATGTGATCCTCGCTGCCGTGGTGATGAGCGGTGTCATCAGCTACCGACTCTTCGGCCCCGGTCACCTCGACGGCGGCGCCCTGGGGTCGACGGACATCGGCCTCGGTGAGATCGTCGACCGCCTGCTCGGCCGGCACCTCGACGTCTCGACCGGTGCGGCAGTGCCTGCCGACCCCTATCACCTCGTCCTCGGCGTCCTCTCCCTCCTCTTCTTCGGCCATGTCGACGTCATGGTCCGCTCCCTGCTGTTGGCTGCACCGATCGCGGCCGCCATCAGCGCCTACGCGGGTGCGGGCAGCGTGCTGGCCCGGCGGTGGGTCCGAGGTTTCGCCGCTCTGCTGTGGATCGCGTCTCCACTGTTCACGACCGCACTGTCGGACGGCCGCCTCGGCGTGGTCTTCGTCTGGATCTGCGCACCGCTGGTGGCGGTGACTCTGCGCCGCAGCCTGACCACCGGATCGATCGCCGCGGCCGCCGGCACAGGCCTGCTGCTGTTCGTCATCACCGCAGGCGTCCCGCTCCTTCTGCTGGCCACGGTCCTCGGCACCGCAGTGCTTCTGGTGGCAGGTCGCGGCTTGCGCCATCTGTGGCTGCTCGCCCCGACCGTATTCCTGGGCTGGCCGTGGCTGTGGACTGTGGTCCGCGAACCGGGAACCCTGCTGACGATGCCCGGGCAGACCATCGCCGCGGAGTCTGCGCCGACCTACCTCCTGGCCGTCGGGTTCCCCGCTCCGATCGACATGACCTGGCTGGCAGACCTGATCTCTAGCCTCGGACTCGGCGAGGTCTCTGCCGGCATCCTCCAGCTCTGGGTGCCGGTCCTCCTCCTGCCGATGCTCATCCTGGCGTTCTTCACCCTCATCGAAGCGCGGCTCGAACTCTCCCGCCTGTCCTGGGCTGTCGGCCTCTACCTCGGCGGCCTCCTCCTGGCCGCGATCCAAGTGCACCTGCCCGCGCAGACGGGACCGTTCCACCTCATCGGCTCCTACCCTGCAGCGGGGTTGACGCTGGTCAGCCTCGGATCGATTCTGCTGCTGTCCCTCGGCGCCGACCGCACGGCCGGTCGTCGACCCGGGCGGACCCGGACTGCCGGCTCGACAGACGCGAAGAGTGCTGCCAAGGGGACCTCAACGGCTTCCAGTCGGCTGCCCATGCGCGGACTCGTCGGGCTCGTGACCGTGGCTGCCATCGGGCTCATCGCCATCGGCGCCGGACGCTCCACATCCTCGGCCGAGGCGGTCACCGCGACCTCCGAGAGCACCGTCCCCGCCCTGGCCGCCGACCGTGCAGAAGGGGCGACGCAGGCGCGGACTCTCCGTCTGGACAATGTCGACGGAGAGGTCCTGGCCACCCTCGTCTCCTCCGATGACGGCACTGTTCTCGGCACATCGACGGTGACCTCGGCCGAAACCGTCGGGGGATGGCCGTGGCAGCGGCGCCCCCTGCCGATCACGTCCGACCAGGTGCTCGTGGCTCAGGCGGCGTCCGCGCTCTCGGCCGATGACGCCGGTGACGTCAGCGGCATCCTCGGCGAACTCGGAGTCGATTTCGTCCTCATCGGTCAGAACGCCGGCAGCCTGACCAACTCGGTGTCCGTCTCGGAGGGCCTGCTGCCGGTCGGCCCCACCTCGTCGGGACAGCTGTGGCGCGTCGACAAGCCCTACAGCGGACGATTCCTCATCCGTGAATCCGAGGGACAGGTCTCCACGGCGACGATGAGCGGCACGACTGCAAAGGTGCCGGCCGGCCAAGAAGGACGCACCCTGACCATCGCCGATGCCGCCGACGGAATCACCGCGAAGATCGACGGTGAGCCGCTGCCGCAGCCGAAACCCGGGGAAGAGGCTTGGGCGAGCGAATTCGACCTCCCCGCCGCCGGCGGAGACGTCGAGATCTCACTGAACTCACCGCTCTACCCGGTCGGCGTCATCGCCGGATGGGTGTTCGGACTGCTCAGCCTCATCGTGGCCATTCCCTTCGGTCGGGCAGGGAACACGGCGAAGCCCGGCCGCCGGGAGGAGAAAGCATGAAGCATCAGCGCAGCATCGTCACCTTCGCGGCCATCGCCGTGCCCGGAGTGCTCGTGGCCACGACGTCGTTCCTCACCCCGCTGACCCCCGGCACTCTGGACCGCAGTCCCGAACAGGTGCGGATGCCCACCGCGGACACCCGCGTGGTCTGCCCCGGGCCGCTGCTCACCGCCGGAGAGGCTGAAGGCACCGACCCCGAATTCGTCGACGATTCGAAGGTCTCGACCCGCGTCTCTCCGCCTCCGCGCCGATCGGCGCTGCGGACGGATCGACCTCCTCGGCGCGACTGCAGGTCGCCGATCTCGGCGGGTCGATCGACTTCGACAATCCCTCCGGCCAGGGCTTTGTCTCCGGAGACGACAGCATCGACTCGACGAAGCTCGTCACCGGTTTCGCCCGCCCCGGTGCCCCCGCGCTGACAACCGGCCTCGAGACCGTCGAAGGCAGCTCCGGTGACCTCACGGGCCTCGCCACACTCACCTGCGCCCAAGCGGCGAGCAGCTTCCGGATCGTCGCAGGATCCGGTGCCACCGGGTCGAACTCCCAGCTGCTGCTGAGCAACCCAGGAGACGTTCCCGTCCAGGCGAAGGTCGCTCTCATGACTCCCGGCGGCGAAACCGCTGAACCGACCGAACTGAGCATCAAGGCCGGTGAGCAGCGCGCCGTTCCGCTCGGCGGACTGGCGGGAGGGGCCGACGCCCTGGCCGTCGACGTCACCGTCGACGGCGGAGTGCTGGCCGGATCCATCCAGGAGACCGTCCTCGACGGGCTCAAGCCGCAGGGCATCGACCTCGCCGCCGGCGGCGCCGGGGCCGATCGCCAACAGGTGCTCACCGGACTCAGCGGCAAGGATGTGCGAGTGCGGGTCGCGAACCCGGGCAGCAACCTCGCCGAGGTGTCCCTGAAGGCATATGGTCCCGACGGAGAGATCGACATTCCCCGTTCCTCGATGACCGTGGTCGGCCGCGGCGTCGCTGAAGCCGATCTCGGTGACCTCGACACCACGAGCGTCGTCCTCGAATCATCGCAGCGCGTCCAAGCGGGTGCCTTCATCGGCAAGGACGGCGAGAACGGAGCCGTCGACTTCGGCAGCATCCCGTCCACCGACCCTGTCGCCGAGACGCAGATCCTGGCACTTCCTCGCACCGGTGAGTCCTCCCTGCAGCTCTCGCCCGGTCAGGGGCAGGTGCAGGTGCAGGGAATGCTCGACGACGGCTCGCTGACCGATCCGCAGTCGATCGATCTCAACCCGACGGGCACGACCGTGCTCAACCCGAGCGACGTCTCCGAGGACTCGGTGCGTGCGCTCGTCCTCAAGGGTTCCCAGGCCTCGGGTTCGCAGGCCGACGGGGTGCATGCGACTCTCGTCGTCACCACGAAGGACGGAATCTCCACGGTCGTCCCGGCGCCGGCTCCGGCGGGTGTCGCCTACCGGGACATCCGGCTCGGCTGAGTAGCCGCGGCGGCGAGCCGCCTCGGTGTGCCGTCTGATCAGGTGCGACGGAGGATATCGACCTGATCGGCGACTACCTCGGCGATGAGCGCATCCCTGGCCTCGCCGCCGGCATGATCTTCGATCACCCGCCGGTAGAGGACGATATGGGTGGGCCGATCACCGGCGGCCGGGAACACCCGGCCGAAGCTCGGTTCGGTCGAACTCGCCGGCGGGACCGAATCGACGGCCAGCACCACCTCGGCGAGGAGATCGGGTTCGCGCCCGCGCATCCGGGCGAACTCTGCGGCTGCGACCTTCGCGAAGCTCTCCGCCCGACTCAGCCGCGCGGGCACCTCGGCCCGGTACAACGGAGACCGCAGACCCCGTCCGTGTCGGTCGCGATGTCGGCTTGGTCTCATAGCACTTCATTCTACGTGCGAGGCCGCCGTGCCTGAGCGAATCGGCGGGCGCGCCGTGTAGAGTGTGGGACTGTGTCAGCCGTGAGAATGTGTTCAAAAGTCAGCTGTTCGCGCCCTGCCGCCGCCACCATGACGTACGTGCACGCCGATGCGACCGTCGTCATCGGACCTCTGGGCAGGCGAGCCGAGCCGGGCGCTCATGACCTGTGCGCCGAACATGCGGCGAAGCTGACCCCACCCGTGGACTGGCAGCTCATCCGCATCGACTCCGGGCAGGCCCCGACCGAACGCAGCCACGACGACCTGCTGGCCATCGCCGATGCCGTTCGCGAAGCTGCCGACCGTGCCGATCAGACCCCGACCCGGACCGCGCCGGGACCAGCAGACGATCCGGCGGCCACGGGACGCCGACACGGTCACCTGCGCATCATCGGCGACTCATGAATCACCCCGGATCGGGATCGACTGGGGCCGATCCCGCACCGCAGACCCCCTCCGACTCCGAACTCGGACGCGCCCGGACGGCTGCCCTCGATGCCGCCGTCGGCGCCTATGACATCCGCGGTCGCATTCCCGATCAGCTCGACGACGACATCCTGTTCGCCCTCGGCTGGGCGACGGCGCGAGCGATGGCCGAGATCCACACCGTCACCGAGGTGGTCATCGGCCACGATATGCGACCGAGCTCTCCCGGATTCGCCCACTCCTTCGCCGCCGGAGTCGATGCCGCCGGATCGAAGGCCGTGCTGCTGGGGCTGTGCTCGACCGACCAGCTCTACTTCGCCTCGGGCATCTTCGACCTGCCCGGCGCCATGATCACCGCCAGCCACAACCCGGCCGACTACAACGGGATCAAGATCTGCGGACCCCGAGCCGCCGGCGTCAGCCTGGCCTCGGGTCTCTCGAGAGTCAGAGAGCTCGCGATCATCGCACCGCAGTCCGACGGCCGGAGCATCGACGAGGACGAGAACGCGGCATCCCGGATGCGTGAGCAGTACGCGGCACGGATCCGCGAACTCACCCACGTCGATGAGGTCACAGGACTGACGATCGTGCTCGACGCCGGAAACGGCATGGCCGGACGCCTCCTCGGGGAGGTCTTCGGCACGGACGCGGGAGCCGCCTCGGTGCCCTTCGACGTCATCGGCCTCTTCACCGAACTCGACGGCACCTTCCCCAACCACGAAGCGAACCCGCTGAAACCCGAGAACCTCGTCGACGCCGCACGCGCGGTCGTCGACCACGGTGCCGACCTGGGGCTCGTCTTCGACGGGGATGCCGACCGGTGCTTCTTCATCGACGAGACCGGAGCGACGATGTCGGCCTCGGCCGTCGGCGCACTCGTCGCCGAACGCGAGATCGCACGGGCCCGGGCACTCGGCGATGACCGGCCCACCGTCATCCACAACCTCATCACCTCCCGCAGCGTGGCTGAGACGATCACCGCCGCGGGCGGACACGCGCTGCGGTCGAAGGTCGGTCATTCGGGCATCAAGACCCTCATGCGTGAAACCGGTGCGGTCTTCGCCTGCGAACACTCCGCGCATTTCTACTTCGACGAGTTCTACGGAGCTGACTCGGGCATGCTCGCCGCCTGCCACCTCATCGCCGCCCTCGCCGAATCACGCGCTCCCGCCTCCCGTCTGGTCGCGGACTACGACCGTTTCGTGCAGTCGGGGGAGATCAACTTCACCGTCTCAGACCCCGCCGCCGTGCTCGCCGACTTCGCCGCGCATGCCGGAGACTTCCCCGAAAACACCGTCGACGACCTCGACGGAATCGGTCTGCAGGGGGCGGATTGGTGGGTCAATCTGCGCAAGTCCAACACCGAACCACTCGTCCGACTCAACGTCGAAGCTGCCGATTCGCAGCAGTTGGACGCGCTCACCAGCCAGGTCACGGACTTCGTCACCGCTCGCGCCTGAAGCCGGTGCGCCTGAATCCGGATCTCCGGCAGCTGGATCTCCGGCAGCCGGATCTCCGCGGCACCGTCGATGACCGTCCACCGGAGGCATTTGCAGTCCGCAGAACGGGCGCGACGCGACAAGCCGCCTGCTCGGCAATAGACTCGAAGCCGATCAGACAGCCCGCCGTATGGAGGTACCGTGCTCGATTCCACTGACTTCAAGGTCGCCGATCTCAGCCTGGCCGAGGCCGGCCGACACCAGATCCGCCTCGCCGAAAGGGAGATGCCGGGCCTCATGGCGCTGCGTGAGGAATACGCCTCGACCGCACCGCTGGCCGGGGCCCGCATCGCCGGCAGCCTGCACATGACCGTGCAGACCGCAGTGCTCATCGAAACCCTCGTCGCCCTCGGCGCAGAAGTCCGGTGGGCCAGCTGCAATATCTTCTCCACTCAGGACGAGGCCGCAGCGGCCGTCGTCGTCGGCTCCGGCACTCCCGAAGCCCCGGCAGGTGTCCCGGTCTTCGCGTGGAAGGGCGAGACCCTCGAAGAGTACTGGTGGGCCGCGGACAAGATCTTCGACTTCGCGGACGGACCGAACCTCATCCTCGACGACGGCGGCGACGCTACCATGTACGTGCTCAAAGGCACCGAATTCGAAGCCGCCGGGGGAGTGCCGACCGCCGGTGCCGAAGACCCGGA
Source organism: Brevibacterium sp. LAARM3_SD1 (assembly GCF_057364765.1). Taxonomy (NCBI): domain Bacteria; kingdom Bacillati; phylum Actinomycetota; class Actinomycetes; order Micrococcales; family Brevibacteriaceae; genus Brevibacterium; species Brevibacterium sp. LAARM3_SD1. Next base: position 36,012 of record NZ_JBNFOL010000031.1, read on the forward strand.
GGAGTTCAAGGTCCTGCTCAAGCAGATCGCCGCGTCCATCGAGGCCGCTCCCGGCCGGTTCGCTCGCCTGGCCGCGGGGATCAAGGGCGTGAGCGAGGAGACGACGACGGGAGTCAACCGCCTCTACCGCCTTGCTGAGCAGGACGGACTGCCGTTCCCGGCCATCAACGTCAACGACTCGGTGACGAAATCGAAGTTCGACAACCGCTACGGCATCCGCCATTCGCTGCCCGACGGACTCAACCGTGCCACCGACGTCCTCATCGGCGGAAAGATCGCCGTCGTCGTCGGCTACGGCGACGTCGGCAAGGGTGCGGCCGAGGCCCTCCGCGGGCAGGGCGCGCGCGTCATCGTCACCGAGATCGACCCGATCTGTGCGCTGCAGGCGACGATGGACGGCTACCAGGTCGACCACCTCGCCGAGGCGGCTCCCCAGGCCGACATCATCATCACCACGACCGGCAACACCAGGGTCGTCGACGTCGATGTGCTGCAGACGCTCAAACCCGGCGCCATCGTCGGCAACGTCGGTCACTTCGACGACGAGATCGATCTCGCCGGTCTGTCCCGCCTGCCCGGAGTGGAGAAGGTCGAGATCAAACCGCAGGTCCACGAGTGGAGCGTGCCCGTGCCCGCCGAGGCGGGACTCGACCGCGATCGCACGGACTTCCTCGTCCTCTCCGAAGGACGCCTGCTCAATCTGGGCAACGCCACCGGTCATCCGTCGTTCGTGATGAGCGCATCGTTCAGCAACCAGGTGCTCGCCCAGATCGAGCTGTGGAACGCCCACGCCGACTACGGCAACTCGGTGCACCGACTGGCGAAGGAACTCGACGAGAAGGTGGCGCGTCTTCACCTGCCGGCTCTCGGCGCGAAGCTGTCGGATCTGAGCAAGGAACAGGCCGAGTACATCGGTGTCGACGTGGCGGGACCGTTCAAACCCGAGCACTACCGGTACTGATCGAGTACTGACGCTGCTGATTGAGTACTGACGCCGGCCGTGCCCCGCGGCTGGCCGGGCCCTGCCGGTGCTGATCGAGTCAGCGGCGGGTGAGGCGGAGGCCGTAGGGGAGGGCGTCGACTCCGGACCGGAACGCATGAGCACGGTCCGCACGTCGGCGCTGCTTCTCGGTCTCCGCGATGCGCTGCCGGTGGATGACCGCGGACAGGAACTGTTCGGGGAACGTTCCCTCCGGCGGTGCCGGAGCCACATAGGGATTGAGTTCGGTGGCGAGTTCGATCGCCCGCTGCCACCGCGATTCCGCGCCGAGCTGCGGTGCCATGGCGAGGAATTGGACGATGCGCCGATGCAGTCCGTCGGGGATCGATGTCACGTCGGTGCGGTGCAGCCAGTCGTGCAGGTGCGGAGCCACATGGGTGTGCATGGGCGGCAGAGGTCGGCTGCGTTCGCTCACGGCGATGGTTCCTGCCAGATAGTCGCCGAGGCGTTTGGCCTGAGGTGAGAGGAGCCCGGACAGAGCCGCGATGCCGCCGCCGGTGGAGACGATCTCGAACGGCCACAGCAGTGCTCGGATGAAGGAGTGCCGCAGCCGCACCGCACCGCCGTCGTCGCGGACCACACGCAGCCCGAGGATGAGTTTGCCCAGAGACCGACCGTGGCTGAGCACTTCGACGAGCATCGGCAGCAGCACGAACACGAAGATCGTCATGACGGTCATGAGCGAGCCGAGGAGCAGTCCGTTGAGATCGAGCACCTTGAGCATCAGCCAGAACATGGCGATGAGCAATCCGATATTCACCAGCGAATAGACGATGTAGTCGATGAGACAGCTCAGCGCCCGAGCCGCCAGAGCGGCCGGCTGGACATTGAGTTCGACGGCTTCACCGGTGATCAGAGTACTCACCCGACCATCGTGTCATATCGCTGGGTCCCGAGGCGGGCGTTTCCAGCCCCGAGGCGGGCGTTTCGCCCAGAGCATGCCGTGAGCCGCTCGTCTCGTCGGAGGTGCCCGAGCTTGGTCTCCGATAGGGTGGAGGAATGGATCCGAACCTGCTGGCCCAGCTGCACGGCGATGACTGGCTGGAGCTGTCGGCATTGGCGAAGAGGAACACGCTGACGCCCGAGCAGACGACTCGTTTCCTTGAGCTCTACCGGGCGGCGTCGAAGGATCTGTCGCGGATCACGACCGTCGCCCCGGATTCCCTCGAAGCCGCCCGGCTCTCGGCCATCGTCCACCGCTCCCGGAATCATCTCTCCTCCGTGCCCAGCGGGGGACTGTCGGGAATCGCACGCTTCTTCGTCATCAGTCTGCCGCTGTCGCTGTATCGGCTGCGTTGGGACTTCGTCATCGTGGCCGCAGGGTTCCTCGCTGTGGCCGTCCTGTCGGGGATCTGGGCGGGGACGCATCCGGAAGTGCTGGAGACCTTCGGGGATCGTGAGTTCCGACGCCAGTTCGCCGAACATGATTTCGTCGACTACTACAAGGAGAACCCGAACGGATTCTTCGCTGTCGGAGTGTGGACGAACAATGCGTGGATCGCCGTCCAATTCGTCCTCCTCGGCATCACCGGCGCCTATGTCATCGTCGGACTGTTCTCGAATGCCGTCAACGTCGGCTTCTCCGGGGCGATGATGTTCGAGTTCGACCGGGCCTCCGACTTCTTCCTCTACATCCTGCCGCACGGGATCCCGGAGATCAGCTGCATCATCCTCGCCGCTGCCGCGGGTCTCCGTCTGTTCTTCGCCTGGGTGCTGCCGGGTCCCAGGCTGCGCCGGGACAAGCTCGCCGGTGAGGCCAGGTCGCTGCTCGTCGTCGCAGGCGGACTCGTGCTTCTGCTGCTGGGTTCGGGTCTCATCGAAGGCTTCGTGACACCGAACCCGATTCCGTCGGCACTCAAGATCGCCATCGGCGTGGCTTATACCGCCGCGGTCGTCATCTACGCCTGGCATTTCGGCCGACGAGCTGCCGCGGCCGGCCTCAGTGCCGATCTGGACGAACACCAGGCCGGATATTCGGTCATCTCCACGAACCGCTGACCGGCGGTTCGCTCACAGTCCGCCGGTGACCTTGAGCCGGATGTAGAGATCGGCCAAGCGCCGGGAAGCTTCTCCGGCAGAGCATAGACCGAAGAGACGCCGAGCCCACGCAAACGCGTCTGCAGCGATGCCGTCGCCAGTCTCTCGGCCTCGGCGCCGCCGCCGTATAGACGTCGTCGGCGTCGCCGCGCCGGGCAGCCAGGTCCTCAAGTGTGGGATCTTCGACTCCGGCGACGACGACCCGGTGGTGTGCAGTGAGAGTCGGCAGCACGGGCAGGATGTCCTCGGCGACGGTCGCTTCGTCGAGCTGCGTGACCAATACGACGAGCGCCTGCTGCCGGGAGGTCTGCAGGACCGCGGCGGCGATCGACTCCCAGTTCGCCTCGTAGAGCTCCGGGTGCACGGGCGTCAGCGCCACCGACAGGTCATGGACCGGGTCGTGTGCCCGATGGCTCGACGCGGCTGCGCGCACCCGGGCATCGGCGACGATGACATCGACCCGGTCACCTGCGCCGGTGGCCAGGGCCGTCAGCAGCAGCGACGCCTCCAGAGCGGCATCGAAGACCGTTCCGTCGCCACAGCGGCGGGCGGCGAAACGCGAGGAGTCGACGACGATGACGACTCGACGATCCTTCTCCGGCCGCCACGTCCTGACCACGAGATCCTGCGCGCGGGCGCTGGCTCTCCAATCGATGGACCGGACATCGTCGCCGTCGACGTAGTCGCGCAGCGAATCGAATTCGGTGCCCATTCCGCGGATCATCACCGCAGATCGTCCCTCGAGCTCACGCAGCTTCTGAGTCTTCGACGGCAGCTCCCGGCGGGACACGAACGGAGGCAGCACCCGCACAGCGGCGGGCACGTCGATGCTCTTCTGCCGGTGGATCAGTCCGAGCACGCTGCGACTGCGCACCGTCACCAGGTCGCCGGGCAGCGCACCTCGTCTGGTCGGTTCCAGCTCAGTGGTCACCTGTGCCTGCGCACCCGGTTCCAGCACATGACGCGACCGCGTCTCGATCGCCCCGGCACTCGGGACCCAGGCTTCGCGGACATGCAGCCGCAGTCGACGGTTCGTCCCGTTGATCAGGGTCAGTGTGCTGTGGGTGCCATCGCCGAGGCGAACCATCGGTCCCGGTGTGCGTTGGAGCTCCAAATCGTGGATCCGGGGGACGAGGAAGAAGTCGAGGACCGCGACCACGACGATCACCCCGGCCACGATGAGCGCCGTCGGCCACGTGGGCACCAGCATGACGGGCACGAGCCCGAGCAGGGTGAGCAGGAACAGTCGCGTGGTCATTCAGCGGGGCACTTCGGTCGTGGCGATGATCGAATCGAGGACCTGTCCGACGTCCAGACCGTCCATCTGTGCCTCGGGGCGAAGGATGACACGGTGCGACAGCGACATATGAGCCAGTGCCTTGACGTCGTCGGGGGTGACATAGTGCCGGCCGCTGAGCCACGCATGAGCACGGGCGGCGCCGAGCATCCTCGTCGCTCCGCGGGGTGAGACTCCGAGCGCCAGCGACGGGGTCTGACGGGTGGCGCGGGCGAGGTCGACGATATAGGTGATGATCTGCGGGGCGATGTAGATCTTCGCGATCGCTTCGCGCGCCCGGCCGATGAGTTCGGCATCGGCGACCGGACGCAGACCCGCGGCTGCCAGGGAGCCTGCATCGAAGCCTCGGGCATGACGGTCGAGGATCTCGAACTCGTGGTCCCGCTCGGGCAGGTCGAGGACGAGTTTGAACAGGAACCGGTCGAGCTGGGCTTCCGGCAGCGGGTAGGTGCCTTCGTATTCGACGGGATTCTGTGTGGCCGCGACGAGGAACGGTTCGGGCAGCTTCCGGGAGCGTCCGCCCACGGACACCTGATGCTCTTCCATCGCTTCGAGCAGAGCCGACTGGGTCTTCGGCGGGGTGCGGTTGATCTCATCGGCGATGAGGATGTTCGTGAACACCGGGCCGGGACGGAACGAGAAGTCCGAGATGGACGCGTCGTAGACCAACGACCCGGTGACATCGCTGGGCATGAGGTCGGGAGTGAACTGCACACGTGAGCTGTCGAGACTGACAGCGGCCGCGAAGCTGCGCACGAGCAGAGTCTTCGCCACTCCGGGCACACCCTCGAGCAGCACATGGCCCTGGCACAGCAGTGCGATGAGCATTCCCGTCACTGCCTGGTCCTGGCCGACGACCGCCTTGGCGATCTCGGTGCGCACACCGGTGAACGCCTTACGAACCGGGTCCGGCTCCACCTGCGGGGTCTGCCCGTCGACGGCTGCCGGAGCCTGCTGCGCGACCGGTTCCTGAGGATTCGTGGGGTCCGGGGGCGGTTGGGTCATGGGATCTCACTTTCGATCTGGGTGAGCTGATGGACGAGTTCGGTGAGTTCGGCGTCGGTGTGTGCCGAAGCGGAGACGAAGACGTGGTGGAGATAGCCGGGGTCGGCCCCCGTGGTGGCTGCGATGCGGGTGATGATATCGGGGGTGCGGGCATCGGGGCCGAGGCTCAGCCGTTTGGCGATGCGCAGCAGCGCGCCGGTCCGCAGAGTGTGCAGCGCACCGTCCCGGTCGTGGCTGCGAGAGCTCAGAGCGGCCCGACCGTGCACGGTCTCCACTGCCGGGACGATGACCGGCAGGCGTTCGACGGCCAGCGGTCCGAACCGGCGTCCGATGACGAGCAGAAGGACGAGGACACAGGGGATCAGCCACAGGACTCCCGCGAGGAACCAGCCGGGGACGAAGTCGATCGTCGATGGAGGCGACTGCTGGTCGGCTCCGTCGAAGGTCGGATAGTAGACGACGACGTTCTGCGTCTGGGACAGCTGTGAGAGCGCGAGGGAGGCATTGCCCTCTTCGTCGATGTGCTCATTGGTCACCCACTCGGGATTGCCGAGCACGGTCAGCGGTACGGAACCGCCCGAATCGGTGACGAACTGTCCGCGCGCGGACCCGGGGGCCACCTCGGCGTCGTCGATCTCATCGACCCCGGGGCCGGCGAACGGGTAGCAGGCGGTGATCCCGCCGGTGCCCTTCTTCGTCTCCGCATATTCGACGTCGCCCGTGGTCACGGCCCCGGCACCGCGGGCGATGGGGGAGTCACAGGCCGGCGGGGTAGTGGCATCCGGGTCCGCCAGCGGGCTGAGGTTGTCGTTGACGGTGATCCGGTCGGTGAACTGCGCGACCGAGGGCCCCGGGTCGACGAGGACGAGCCGGTTGCCGTGAGTGCGCAGAGCGTACTGGAGGCCGGCGATGTCCCCGGGCGACAGCGCATCGGTGTTCGTGGGAATGAGCAGAGTGGTGTCGGGCCGGGCAGCGGCAGTGCGGGCGCTCTTCTGATCCTCGGAGGTGGTGACGTCGACATCATTGTCGCGCAGGGTCTCGACGAGGGCCTTCGTGCCGGTGCGCGCCGTCGAATCATAGTGCAGGGGTTCGTCGGTCTCCTCGTCACCGGTCAGGAGCACGAGGGCGATGACGGTGACGAGGATGACGAAGGCCGCGACGATCCACACCGAAGCCGAGCGCAGACGGGCCCGCATCGGGACCCGCGCGGTCGACCGAGTGCCGCGGCCGGCGACATCCAACTGGGCGCTCATGCCGGTGCCTCCTGGCGGCCTGCGCTCTGGTGGTGGCGGACCGGCAGTGCGCTCAGTGTGCGGTCCAGTGCGCACAGATCCGCGTAGACCTCGTCGAGGCGTCTCGTACGGGCTGTCTGTGCGGTCTCCTCCCCGTAGCGGAGGTCGTTGAAGACCTCGGCCACACCGTGGACGGCGGGTCCGTGTTCGGGCAGGGCCGCCTCGGCGGAATGGGCGATCTCACTCGCCGTGGCCGAGGACTCGAGGGAGACGGTCTGCTTGAGTGACAGGACCGCGAAGATCGCACGGGACTGGTCGATGACCGCGGTCTCGAAGTCGCCGGCACGCGCAGCCCGGGCCGCACTTTCTCGCCATGGACCCGGTTCGGGCTGGGACACGACCGGATCGAATGCCGACAGCGGAACCCCGACACGGCGGATTCCTGCCCGGCGTACGCGCCAGACGATGAGGGCGATGATCGCGGCAAGCCCCAGGACGACGAAGACGAGCAGCCACGGTGAGTTCGCGCCCAGCGCGGTCCTGATAAGCGAGTTCCACAGGTCGCTCAGCCACCGTCCGATCTGTTCCAAGGGGGTGAGGTCGTTGGCGGCGTATTCGGGTTTCGACAGCTCGTGCTCGACCCATTCGCGTCCGGTGTCTCGGTCGATGCTCGCCGAGGCGGCGTGCAGTCGTCCCGCGCCCGGCTGGGAGGTCATGGCGGTGTGGAGGCGCCGGCCGCCTCGGTGATGGGGGAGAGGATCAACGGTTCTCCTCGGCGCGGATGAGGACGAGGTCGAGACCTTCGGAGCGCATCTGCTGATCGAAGAAGCAGACCGTCACCAGGCAGGCGAAATAGGCGAAGAGGACGGCCGAGGAGATGAGGGTGAGCCCGAGCAGCAGACCGACGGAGACGATCGCGATCGCCGCCTGCGCGGTCGTCGATTCGCTGGTCGTGGACATGCCGAGACCCAACAGGAGCGAGATGATGAAGACGATCGGAGTGATGATGAGCTGGACGAGCTGATTGGACAGGAAGTATCCGAGCGCCAGCTGGCCGAGCATCCGCCAGAAGCCGCGCCCGGTCAGCGTCCATGAGCGCCGGATCGCGGCACGCACGCTCAGGTCCTCGACCGCGATCGCCGAACCGAGGAATGCCAGGCGCAGGTTGATCCAGAGGAGCGCAGCGAACCACAGCAGGGCGGCCAGCGCGGCCCAGACGAAGGCGAGGATCACCGAATCGGCGCTGACGAACAGCAGAGTCGGAGCGGTGAGGGCCAGCAGCAGACCGAGATTGATTCCGCTCATCAGCAGCGTCGCCAGGATGAGGCGCCAGCGGCGTCCGGACAGTGACTTCCAGGCCATCGACAGGGTGGTTCTGCGGGCGCCGAAGGACTCGCGGGTGCCGGTGGCGATGAGCCCGGAGAGCAGGTGGGCCAACCCGAGGCTGAGCAGGCTCAGCGCGACCGATCCCAATTGGCCAGAGCGATGAAGCCGGAGACGGCATCGTCGTTGCCGCTCAAGTCATTGAGGAACGGCAGGAACTGCACGGCGATGAGTGTGCCGATCGCGGTGAGCAGCAGGCTCCAGAGGCTGAAGACGATGAGGGAGGAGCCGACGGACAGCGTCGGGATGAAGCGCAGCAGGCGGAACCCGGAATCCAGTGCCTCGATGAACGTCAGCGGACGCTTGGGCAGGAGTCCGCGCGGGGGAGTCGGCTGCCAGCCGCGTGACGGTGGGGACGGTGAACGTCGTTGCCACCGGCCCGTGTGCCAGTCGACCTCCGAGGTCCATGCATTCGTCTGTCCCATCACGCCAATCCTGCCATGATTCGCCGGCGCGTGCCGAGCGGTCTCCCTGTCCTCTGCGGTGTGGTCGGCCCCGTCGGATCCCTGCCTTCGGGAGCGGCTCAGGGGGTGTGATCGGGTCTCTTCGGACGTGGTGTTCGGGGCGGTGTTCTGGGGTATGTTCAGGGACGTGGTCGAGGCTTCGGCTGGGGCTTTGGCCACCTGTGTCATGGGACGTGGTGCATGAGGTCGTCGACAACGCCCGATAGGGTAGGAGTGTCGAGAACCGAAGAACACGCGAACATAAGGGACAATGGGAGCATGAACGCTCGAATCCTCGTAGTTGATGATGACACGGCTTTGGCCGAAATGATCGGAATTGTGCTCAAAAGCGAAGGCTTCGAGCCCTTCTTCTGTGCCACCGGAGACCAGGCATTCGAAGAATTCCAGAAGGTCAATCCGGACCTCGTGCTTCTCGACCTGATGCTTCCCGGCAAGGACGGACTCGAAGTCTGCCGGGAGATCCGCGAGATCTCCTCGGTGCCGATCATCATGCTCACGGCGAAGTCTGACACGGTCGATGTCGTCCTCGGTCTCGAATCCGGAGCCGACGACTATGTGCCGAAGCCGTTCAAGCCCAAGGAGCTCATCGCCCGTGTCCGGGCTCGGCTGCGGATCTCCGAACCGCAGGCACCCGAGCTGCTGACCGTCGGTGACGTCGTCGTCGACGTCGCCGGTCACACGGTGACCAAGGGCGGCTCCCCGGTGTCACTGACTCCTCTCGAATTCGACCTCCTCGTCGCGCTCGCCCGCAAGCCGTGGCAGGTGTTCTCCCGCGAGACTCTGCTCGAAGAGGTGTGGGGCTACCGTCACGCCGCCGACACCCGACTGGTCAACGTCCATGTGCAGCGTCTGCGGTCGAAGATCGAACGCGATCCGGAGAAGCCGGACATCATCGTCACCGTCCGCGGCGTCGGCTATAAGGCCGGCCGAGCCGCGTGACCTCCGAGTCAGCCGCGGACGGACCCGTCCGCACCGCGGCCTCGGCACTGAAGACGTTCTGGAACTTCATACTCCGATCGTTCAGCCACTCCCTGCAGGTCCGCATCGTCGTGCTCACGATCGTCCTCACCTCGGTGGCGATCTTCGGCGTCGGCACCTACATGTCCCAGCAGATCGCGCGCGGACTCTTCGACACCCGCCTCGATTCCCTGTCCTCGCAGACGCGGTCGATCCTCGCCGAGCTGCGCTCCCTGGCGCCAGTCGACGGTCAGGCGGTCACCCAGGACACGCTGAATTCGCAGCTGTCCTCGATCTACAACCGCTCAGCTGGGTCGGTGTATTCGCTGACGCTGCAGCCGACGGACCCGAACTCCTCGTTCTCGACGATCACCGCCGGCGGCCGAGCGAGGACGGTGAGGCCTCGCAGGTGCCCATCAGCGATGAACTCCGCGAAGCCATCCGCAAAGCCCCGTCCGATGACAAGCTCTACCAGTCGGTGAGCCTGCCCGACGGCACGGGACCGGGGCTGCTCATCACCCAGGAGCTGCAGATCCCGGGCGCCGGTCAGTTCCAGCTGTACTACCTCGGCGATCTGAGCGAACAGCAGGACACCCTCAACTTCGTGCAGCGGTCGATGTTCGTCGCCGCCCTCGTCCTCGTCGTCCTCGTCGGAGCCGTCGCCTGGATAGTCACTCGGCTCGTCGTCACCCCGTGCGCACCGGGGCCGAAGTGGCCAGGCTCATCGCCGATGGCGACCTGGACGAACGCATGCCGGTGCACGGCAACGACGAGATCGCCGTCCTCGGTGAGAGCTTCAACGATATGGCCGACACACTCCAGCATCAGATCGAGCAGATGGAACGGCTGTCGGTGCTGCAGCGTCAGTTCGTCTCCGACGTCTCCCACGAGCTGCGGACACCGCTGACGACGATCCGTGCCGCTGCGGACCTCATCTACGATTCCCGCGAGGACCTCGACCCCGTCACCGCGCGCAGTGCGGAACTGCTGAACTCGCAGGCCGAACGCTTCGACAACCTGCTCTCCGACCTGCTGGAGATCTCCCGCTACGACGCCGGGGCCGCGGCTCTTGTGCCCAAACCCGTCGACATCGGTGCGATCGTGACCTCGGTGATCGAGACCGTGTCGATGGTGGCCGAACAGATGTCGACGGCGATCGTCGTCCACGCCCCGTCCTCGCCGGTCATGGCCGAGGTCGACCGGGTGCGCATCACCCGAATCGTGCGCAACCTCGTCGTCAACGCCATCGAACACGGTGAGAACAACCCCGTCGACGTCTATGTCGCCTCCAACGCCGAGGCGGTGGCCGTGAGCGTGCGCGACCACGGAGTCGGCATGAACGAAGAGCAGGTCGAGCACGTCTTCGACCGGTTCTGGCGTGCCGATCCGGCTCGCAAGCGCACCCTCGGCGGGTCGGGCCTGGGTCTGGCCATCTCGCTCGAGGACGCCCACCTGCACAACGGCTGGCTGCAGGTCTGGGGCAAGCCCGGAGAAGGGTCGTGCTTCCGGCTGACGATTCCCCGGCGCCCGGATCAGGAGATCACCTCCTCGCCTCTGCCCCTGCCGCCGCGCGATGCGCAGATCCGCGGTTCCGCGCTCGTGGCAGGACCGCTGTCCTCGGACGGCTCCGTCCGCATCCAGACCGGGTCGATCCCGATCGTCGTCGAAACCGAGCCGGAGATGCTCGAGGACGACCACGATGATTCCGCCGAGGCGGCCCCGCAGTCCGCATCGTCGTTGCCGACCAACACGGAGGTTGAGTCAGACGGTGACGAAGCGGACACTGTTGAGATAGGCGCTGCTGAGGCAGACTCTGCTGAGGCAGACAGAGATATGGCTGTCGACGCGAATGCACGGGAGCGGTCCATGGACCTCGGCGAGCCGGACGCGGACGGCGACATGGTCGACGACTTGGACGACAGCGAAGGAGGACGGTCATGACGCGCACGACGCTCAGAGGGTTCCGGCTGAAGACCATGCTCGTCTCGGTCTTTACGGCATTGGCCCTCGTCGGCTGCTCGTCGATCCCGACGTCATCGCCTGTCGGCCATATCGAGGACGACTCGGGTGATCCGGGGGCGAACAACGCACGGATCCCCGACGGACCCGAACCCGGCGACAGCCCATCGGACATCGTGCGCGGATTCCTGCGGGCAGGAGCGGGCACCGGCAACAACTTCTCCGTGGCCCGGTCGTTCCTCACCGAGGGCGAGGCGCAGAAATGGAGTCCGCACGAATCGGTGTCGGTGCTGCCCAACGGCACGGACATCGACTCTCTGAACGTCGGGACCACCTCCGACCAGAAGACGATGAGCATCTCGGCTCCGGTCGTCGGCCTCGTCGATTCCTCCGGTGTTTTCAACTCCGCCAAGCCGGGCACCGAATCCACCCTGGAGTTCTCACTGCGGCAGGAGAACGGGGAGTGGAGGATCGCCTCGGCGCCGGACGGGCTGCTCATCAGCCAGACCGACTTCCGCACGATCTTCCTCAACTATTCGCTGCATTTCTTCACCTCCGACTATTCGTATCTCGTCCCTGACTCCCGCTGGTTCCTTCGGTCCTCCTCGACTCCGACCGTGCTGATGAACGAGCTGCTCAGCGGGCCCGCCCCCTATCTCTCGGGAGCGGTGATCACCTCGGTCCCCGACGGTGCGAAGCTGAGCGATTCGAACGTGGTGACGATCGAGAACGGCGTCGCGCACGTGTCCTTGGGGGCGCAGAACCCTGCCCCGTCGGACCGTGAGAAGGGGCTGATCCGCCAGCAGATCGCCACCACTCTGCAGGTCATTCCCTCGATATCGGCGATCGAGCTGAGCATCGGCGGACAGACGGTTCCGGCCAGTCTGCAGCCGAAGACCGACACCACGGTCCAGGTGGACGGGCCTCCTGTGGTGATCGCCGACGACCACCTTTCCCGTGTCTCGGGAACGACCGTCGCCAAGGTCGAGAACAGCCCGAACCTGAAGAAGGCGAAGGCCAGCGACCCCGCGGTGTCCTTGGACGACTCGCTCTACGTCTATCTGGCTGATGACGGCAAGCAGCTCATGCGGCTGAAGTCCGATGCCGTGGATGCCACCCCGATCCTCAACGGCAAGAAGCTCGTGCGCCCCAGCATCGACCGCTTCAATACGACGTGGACGGGTGAAGCGGAGAACAAGGGCGAGCTCAAGGCCGTCGGTCGTGACGGCAAATCCTTCACCGTGGCCGCCGACTTCCTCAACGGCCGACAGCTGGTCGATATCGAGGTCTCACGAGACGGAACCCGTGTCGCTCTGCTCAGCCGGCACAAGGGAGAGCCGGACCGCGTCGATGTGGTCGGTGTGCCCAGGGACAAGGCGGGTAATCCGTCCGGTCATGTCTCCGAATCACCGATCGAAGTCGGTGCGAACTTCGATGAGGTCAAGGACGTCTCGTGGGCTGGATCGACGTCTCTCGTGGCTCTGGCCGCAGAGGAGGGGGAATCGGCGCAGCCCTTCCGCATCGGAGTCACCGGGCCGGCAGAACAGCTCGGCGAGGTTTCGGACGGCAGCCGCATCGCCGGCGGAGTGGACGGCCGATCGATCCTGGTCACCAGTTCCGATGGCGCGCTCTACAGCTACAACTCGAACGCCTGGCAGAAACTCGTCGACGTCGCGGCCAAGGATCCCTCCTACCCCGGCTGACCCGTCGGGGAGTGTGCAGGCGACCGGGAGGCCGGTGCGTCGGCGATCAGTCCGTCAGATCCACGACGACCCCTCGGACCGGGGATGGAGTAGATTTCTCCCATGGGGCTGCTCGGGGAGTTCGGCGAACTGCTCCTGCCCCGACGGTGCGCCGGATGCGGGCGGGAGAACGTGTCTCTGTGCACTCGCTGCCTGCAGCTGCTCGGCGGAATTCCGCGAGCAATGGAACCGCGCTACGGATCGATTCCGATCGTCGGGGTCTGCGAATACAACTCGCAGATCTCGAAGATGGTCGTCGGCTTCAAGGACGAAGGACGTCGGGACATCCTCGACCCGTTGGCTCTGGCACTGACCCGCTCGATCGTCGCCGCCCTCGATCTCATCAGCTACTCGGGTGGTGCGATCCGACTCTTTCCGGCGCCCAGTTCGGACCGGGCGAGACGTCGTCGGGGCGGATCTCATACGGCGGCCCTGGCCGAACGGGCCAGGGAGCTGTCACCGGAGCTGCCTCTTGAAGTCCACGATGTGCTCGCTGCCAAGCGATCGCATGACCAGGTCGGACTCGGGGCGATCGAGCGGGCGCAGAATGCGCAGCGGACTCAATATCTCGACCGGAGGAGAATCGCTGAACTCGCGAAGCCGCGGTTCATCTCGGGTACCGGTTCAGTGCCTGCGGATCTGCTCATCGATGACTTCTCCACCACCGGCGCAACACTGGCAGAAAGCGCACGTTTGCTAGCATCGGTGCAGATCAGACCCGCTGTGGGAGCTGTTCTCGGCCTCGGTCGCGGGGGCACTCGATTTGTCTCTCCCTTTACTGTATAACGGTGTTTACCCATCCAAGGGCATGGGATCGGATGAATCCGACGAGCGAGTCGCTAAGGACACATCATGGACATCGTTGTCAACGGCCGTCAACTGACCATCTCCGACAGCTTTCGAGCCCACATCGAGGACAAGATCGCGAAGGTCGAACAGCTCGCCCCTCGCGCTCAGCGCGTCGAAGTGCATGTCACTCACGAGAAGAACTCCCGCCAGCCCGAGACGAGCGAGCGAGTCGAGCTCACGGTTGTGGCGAAGGGGCCGGCAATTCGGGCAGAGGCCATGGCAAGCGACAAATATGCGGCACTCGATCTGGCATGGGCGAAGCTCGTCGAACGGCTGAGGCGAGCGAGGGACCGACACAAGGTGCCGCGATCAGGTCATCACCGCAAGGAATCCACTGCCGAGGCGCTGGCGAAGATGCCGGTGGCCGAACCGATGATTCCCGATGCGGATGCCGACGACGCGCAGCGTGACGAAGACCGCAGCATCGATCAGACGAACGGTCGCATCAAGGCCGAAGGCGATTCGCCGGTGGTGCTTCGTGAGAAGACATTCAACGCCTCACCGATCGGCATCGAAGAGGCTCTGAACCGAATGGAGCTCGTCGGACACGACTTCTACCTGTTCATCGACGAAGAGTCGAGCAAACCTTCCGTGGTCTACCGCCGCAAGGGCTGGAGTTACGGAGTCATCGCCCTCGACCACGAACTCGAAGAAGCAGTCGACTGACCCAATTACTACCTGACGGCGGCCCAGCAACCTCGCGCGAGGTTGCTGGGCC
>NZ_JBNFOL010000032.1:0-47454 GCF_057364765.1 Brevibacterium sp. LAARM3_SD1
CGAGTCCGGCCTACCTCATCAGCGCGATCGAGTCGTGGCAATATGGCCGAAGTCGCCGCCGGCGTCATGACGGAAGCGACCGTGCCGCCCACTCACCGCTGGATCCCGGCGGGAATGACTGTGCAATACAACGCCAAGGCCAGCAAAGGGCCGGTCACGGCTGTCACCCGACTTGAAGAGATCCCCGAATTCGGCGAGGAGAAGTTCGACCTGGTCGTCCCTGTCGATGTCCTCGACGCGAATGGCATCGCCTTCGTCACCGCACACATCACCATGTACATCTCACCGAAGAAGAAATAGAGCACCGGCGCTCTCTGCGCCCATGCCCTTCCGCTCACCGCCCGGAGAGTCGCAGCACCCGCTGGGCGTATGAAGCCCCATCGCCGCTCGAGCGCGGCGGCTCGTATCCGCCTAGGGCCCCGAGGGTGATGATGAGCTCGCCGAGTTCGACGTAGATGAACTCAGCGAGCTCTTCGTCGATGGGCCAGTCGCAGCCGATGCCGCGTGCGAGATCCGCGGCATGGAGCGATAGCTCGAGGATGCGCATCTGGACAAGCTGCTCCCCCGGGATGTTCCCGATCCGGTGAGCCACCAGCGCTGTGAGATCGCAGGTGTCCGCACGTGACCTGAATGTGCTCTCGTGCGTCCAGAATGACTGGATCATGTCATCGCCGAGATGGTCGAGTCCCCTTACGGCCTCGACCTCGGCGGTGCTCGCCTGCCCCAACAGCTTCGTGTATCGGACTCCCCCGCCGATGAGGTGATTGATGAGCTCCGCATTCGTCCAGTCGTCGGCACCGCTCGTGAGATTCAGGTCCGTCTCCCGCACGCGCTGGAGCGTTGCGACCCAACAGGCTTCCGCGCGATCGAGTTGCTCTGCCGTTGCTGCATCCATGCCATCAGCCTACGTCGACTGGTCTCCGAAAAGCGGCGTCCTCACCAACGGGACAGAAGTCGGCTATCGCCGTGATCAGTCTCGCGAAATGAGAACTTCTCTCCAACCTATGGTCCCTGACCGTTCGGTCAGTATAGGTTTGTTCCTGCGCAGAGACTGATGGTATACCATACCTGCCCTGTCGGTCTGCGTCTCTGCAACTCGACAATGAAGTGAGGAGCTGACCATGCCTATGGCCAGCGGTTCGGCCGACTACATCGGCCTCGCAAATGCCCCCATACTCTGGATACTCGCGATGGCGGTGATGGGCGTCGTCGTCGTGCAATCGCTCATCTATATGACCGCGGTGAAGAAGAACGCCGAGTCCGCGGGAATGAGCCAACAGGAGGTCCGTTCGGCTTTCCGTGCCGGCGGTGTCGCCGCGATCGGACCATCTCTGTCGGTGGTGCTCGTCGCCATCGCCCTGCTGCCGCTGTTCGGCACTCCCCCTGTCATCGTCCGCGTCGGACTCATCGGATCCGCCGCCACAGAAGTGGCCTCTGCCTCCCTGGCCGCAGGCACCATGGGTGCGAACCTCGGCGATGAGACCTTCACTCGCGGAGTCTTCATCGTCGCTCTCATGGCGATGAGCCTCTCGGGAGCAGGCTGGATGATCTCCACCCTCATCCTCACCCCGGTCTTCAAGCGCAGCTCCCACAAGCTCGAGAAGGTCAATCCTGCGCTCATGTCGATCATCCCGGGCGCTGCACTGCTCGCAGCCTTCGCGGCCCTGACCTTCCGCGAATTGCCGAAATCGCCGACCCACGTCATCGCCGTCATCGTCTCGGCAGTGGTCATGAGCATCTGCCTGCTGCTGGCCAAAACACTGAAACAGAATTGGCTGAAGGAATGGGGCCTGGGGTTCTCCCTGCTCATCGGCCTCGTCGCCGCCTATTTCGCCCACTACGCCGGTCTCGGACTGCCCGAAGCCTGAGGAGAGACCATGTCATCGATCATCACATCACCCTCACACGCGGCCTTCGAACGCACCACCAGCCGATGGGGTTCGATCACGCTGTTCATCGGATTCCTCATCGCCACCTCGGTGCCCTTCTATCTGCTCTTCGTCGCGGACGCGAACATCAATTTCGGGGAGATCCTCAAGGGATTCCTCGCCGTGTTCGCCGTCTACGGAGTCTTCTACATCGTCGAACCACTCACCTACTTCCCGATCCTCGGGCCTGCCGGCATGTACCAGGCGTTCATGATCGGCAACGTCTCGAACAAACTGCTGCCCTCGGCGATCGTCGCTCAGGACACGATCGGCGCGAAGCCGGGCACCCGCAAGGGCGAATACGCGGCGACGATGGCGATCTGCGGGGCCGCGATCATCCACGTCGCCTCGATGGTCATGTTCGTCGGCATCCTCGGCACGTGGCTCGTCACCCTCGTCCCCGAGCCGGTCACCCTCGTCGCGAAGCTCTACATCCTCCCGGCCATCCTCGGCGGTGTCACCGTCCAGCTCATCGCCTCTCTCAGGCAGCTCAAGTCGACGCTCATCGCGCTGGGCATGGCGGCGCTGGTCATTCTCGTCCTCGTGCAGCTGGTTCCCGTGCTCGCGCCCGGAGACGTCGCGATCGTCGTGTTCCTGACCATCCTCATCACCTGGTTCACCCGCAACAAATCGGTCACGGACAAGCGGCCCGACAGCGACGGCACCGATACCGTCGGCATCAACTGACGAACACTGCCGACAACCGATTGCGGTGGGTGCTCGACTGCCGAGACTCACCCCCGCATTCGACGAATCCTGCCAAGATGAGACCAGACCACTGCTGAAAGGACATCATGTCTCTCAACCCCGCCATCCGCGCGTCGATCAGTGCCGATCTCGACCAGACGATCGCCGACTACAAACACTTCCACCGCACTCCCGAACTGTCGATGCAGGAGACGAACACCGCCGCCGAGATCGCCTCCCGGCTCCAGTCCCTCGGCCTCACGACCCACACCTTCGGCGGGACCGGAGTCGTCGCCGTGATCGAGAACGGCGACGGACCTGTCATCGGCTACCGGGCCGACATCGACGGACTGCCGATCAGCGAGGACACCGGGTACGACTACGCCTCCACCGCGGACGGCACGCTTCCCGACGGGGAGACCACAAAGGTCATGCACGGCTGCGGCCACGACACCCACATCACCGTCGGGCTCTACCTCGCCAAGCACCTCGTCACGCACAGGGATCTGTGGTCGGGGACCGTCGTCATGCTCTTCCAACCCGGTGAGGAGACCGGCCAAGGTGCGCGCGCAATGCTCGACGACGGACTGTGGGATCAGATCGTGCGTCCCGAGGTCATCTTCGGCCAGCACGTGTGGCCCGGAGCAGCGGGGCACCTCTACGTCAGCAGCGGCACCGCCATGGCGATGTCCGACTGCCTGCGTGTGACCGTCAAGGGCAAGCAGGCGCACGGCTCACAGCCGGAGAACGCGATCGACCCGATCGTCCTCGGCGCCTATATGATCACCCGCCTCCAGTCGGTCGTGTCACGCGAGATCTCCGGTCGCGATATGTCCGTGGTCACCGTGGGCACCTTCCACGGCGGACTCAAGGAGAACATCATCCCCGACTCCGCCGAGTTCAAACTCAATATCCGCACCTTCACCGAGGAGGTCCGCGAAGTCGTCCTCGACCGTGTCCGCCGCATCATCGTCGCCGAGGCGCAGGCGTCTGGGGCACCGGAACCGGAGATCGAGGAGATGTATCGATTCCCGCGCTGCTTCAACGATCCCGAGGAGACCGAGTCGTTCCTCACCCATGTGGGAGCCGAACTCGGTACCGAGCAGGTTCATCTGTCCGAGCCGGCTACCGGCAGCGAGGATGTCGGAGCCTTCGGCGATGACATCGGAGTCCCGTACGTGTACTGGTTCTTCGGCGGCTACTCCCCCGCGAAGTTCGCCGACGGGCAGACTCCGCCCGGGAACCACTCCCCGTATTTCGCCCCCGACGATGTTGAGACCACGCTCGAGACCGGCATCAGAGCCGCCCTTTCTGCAGTGCTGAGCAAGGTCGGAAAGGACGGCGCATGAGCGAGGAGATGCTGTGGTGGTCGACTCGTGAACTGGCGGCCCGGATCGCATCCAAGGAGGTCTCGGCGCGAGAGGCGCTGCAGGTCCACCTCGACCGCATCGACGAGGTCAACCCTGCCCTCAATGCCGTCGTCACCCGTGACGACGAGGCCGCCTTCGCCCGGGCCGCAGACGCCGATGCCGCGACAGCTCGCGGAGAGAGCTACGGTGCCCTGCATGGGGTGCCGATGACCCATAAGGACACTCACGACACCGCGGGAATGCGCACGACCTGGGGTTCGCCGCTCATGGCTGATCGCGTACCCGAAACGGACGCGCTCATCATCGCCCGACTCAGGGCCGCGGGGATCACGACGACGGGCAAGACGAATGTGCCCGAGTTCGCGGCCGGCTCGCACACCTTCAACGAGGTGTTCGGGACGACGGTGAACCCGTACGACCGGACGAAATCGGCATCGGGATCCTCCGGCGGGGTCGGGGCGGTGCTCGCGGCCGGGATTCAGGCCTCCGGAGACGGATCGGATATGGGCGGATCGCTGCGCTCGCCGGCATCGTTCAACAACGTCGTCGGATTCCGACCGAGCAACGGCCGCATCCCGCACGTTGCCCCGGGCAATCCCTATGCGTGGCTGTCGCAGAGCGGGTTCATGGCCCGTACGGTCTCCGATGTGGCGCTGCTGATGTCCGTGGCCTCCGGTCCACATGCCTCGGCGCCGGGATCGATCCCCGAGTCGGGCGGAGTCTTCGACCTGCCGGAATTCGCCCTCGAGGCTGACCGCTCCCCCGACCTCACCGGTCTCCGGGTCGGGTTCAGTCCCGATCTGGACGGACTGCTGCCGGTCGAGACAGAGGTGAAGGACATCGTCGCCTCCGCCGCTCAGGTGTTCGGCCGCCTCGGCGCGCATGTGGACGACGAGATCCCGAACCTCATCGACGCCGATGAGGTGTTCAATGTCCGTCGTGCCCTCGACTTCGTCGGTTCCTGGGGCGGGCTGTATGAAGCCCACCCCGACAAGATCAAGGAATCGGTGAGGTGGAACATCCGCATGGGCCTCGACTTCACCGGTGCCGAGGTGGTGTCCGCGGAATCCGCACGCACGCGCTTGCACGGTGAGATCGACCGCTACTTCGCCGGACACGATGTCCTTGTGCTCACCACCTGTCAGGTCCTGCCGTTCGATGCCGACATCGAATACCCGACGCAGATCAACGGGGTGCCCCTGAACAACTACCTCGATTGGATGCGGGCACTGTGCCTGATCTCGGCAACCGGGTGCCCGGCGATCTCGGTGCCGGCCGGCTTCTCGGACTCCGGTCTGCCGGTCGGTGTGCAGATCGTGGCGAAACCAGGTGCTGATGTCGAGTTGCTCCGAGTTGCGCATGCCTTCGAAGCCGCAACCGGCCACCACGCGCGGCATCCCGTGTTCTGAGCGGTTCTCGCAAGCGGTTCTCGCAACAGGGTTCGCTTCGGCACGGAGGGCAGGGAAAGGCAGGTATGGCAAACCTGGGCAGAGTTTGCCGAGCCTTTCCACACTGGAACCGTTCTAGAAAAGGTGTCAGGATATTGTCTAAGCAGGCGGAATGGATCCGCCTCGAACCGCAAAGGAGTAAAAGATGCACCTGAGCCCCGCAATGCAGAAGGTCCTCAACGAGCAGGTCACCCTCGAACTCGAAGCCTCGTTGGTCTACCTCCAGCTCTCCATCCAGCTCGACGATCTCGATCTGCCCGGAATGACGCGCTGGATGCGCGCCCAGTCCGAAGAAGAGCAGGTTCACGCCGCCAAGTTCACTCAGCACTGCCTCGACCGCGGATTCGCCCCTCAGATCGGTGATATCGCCGCTCCGAAGGTCTCCGGTTCGCAGCCGATCGACTTCTTCAAGGCCGCACTTGCGCACGAGGAGAAGGTCTCCGAGTCCATCCGGAACCTCTACCGCACCGCTCAGTCCGAAGCCGACCTCGACGTCCTGCCGCTGCTCCACTGGTTCATCGACGAGCAGGTCGAAGAGGAGTCGAGCATCTCCGAGATCATCGGTCGCCTCGAGCGCGTCGGCACCGACGGAGCCGGCGTCCTGCGCATCGATTCCGAGCTCGGCTCGCGCCACCCCGATATCACCGCCGACAGCGAGTGACATCTGCAGATTGACCACTTCGGCTCCGCGCTCATCTCCAGCGATATGAGCCGATTGGGACTGCGAGGCGAGAACTCAGCGGCCGATCCCATCACGGGGTCGGCCGCTGTGATGTCTGGACCGGACCGGCGGCAGGGAGACGTGCGCGGTCGAACAGGAGGCCTCGTGCTCAGCCGAGAACGGACTGTGCGATGAGGAGCACGACCGGCAGAGTCACGAGCATGACGACGGTCTGGCCGGCGATGAGGGCGGCCATGAGCTTCGCATCTCCCCCGAGCTGCCGGGCCATGACATAGCCGGAGCTCGCCGTCGCGATCGATTGGAAGAGCAGTCCGACCAGCGCCGGCACCGTCGGGAGGTCGACGATGGACAGTGCTGCCAGTGACAGTCCCGGCAGCACGAGCAGCTTGATGAGCGTCGAGGTGACGATGGCCCTGGCGTGGGCACGCATGGAGAACGTCTGCAGACCGGCGCCGACGCACAGCAGACCGATGGGCAGCGAGGCGGCTGCCAAGGGATCGAGGACTGTCGCCGCCACATCCGGCAGGCCCAGACCGGTGATGTTTACTGCGGCTCCGGCGACACAGCCGAGCACCAGCGGATTCGTCACGATCGCCCGCAGCAGCGCGAGCAGCGAGGTCGGCCCCGTGCGCAGGAACTCGAATCCGAGGCTCGAGATGACATTGACCGTGGGGACGAGGATTGCTGCGACGATCGCGGCCACGGCGCTGCCTTCGGACCCGAACAGACTGCCGGCCAGGGACAGACCGATATAGGTGTTGAACCGGACCCCGCCCTGGAGTACGGAGGTGAAGGCGGGGAGGTCGCGGGCGATGACTCGGCGGGCCAGGACGATGCCCACGGATACGATCACAGTGGGGATGACGAGCGCCGCTGCCAAGCGCGCGAGCGGGACATGGGCCACGTCCACCTCGGCGACGGAGGTGAAGAGGAGCACCGGAAGGAGACAGTAGTACGCGAGCTTCTCCGCACCGGACCAGAACTCCGAACTCCGAAATCCCGGCAGCCGCTTCAGCACGAGGCCGAAGGCGATGAGCACCGTGACGGGAAGAAGGGCGAGGAGTATCGGAACCAGGCTCACAGACTGAGAATTTCATGAGTTTGGAATCATTTCAAAGTTGAGTGTGTTTGACTCAATGTAGGACCCGAACGAAAGGAAGCACATGGCTACACGTTTCGACCCCATCCGTGACCTCGACCGATTCTTCTCCGAGGTGACCCGCACTCCGAATGCCACCACCCTGCCGATGGACCTCTACCGTGACGGTGAAGTCTTCATCGCCCGCATCGACATGCCAGGAGTCGATCCGAGCAGCATCGATGTCGACGTCGAGGACCGCACGCTCACCGTGCGTGCCCGTCGTGAGTCCGAGGTCGCCGACAAGGACGTGAAGTGGCTGACCAGGGAACGCACCAACGGCACCTACGCCCGCCAGCTCACGCTCGGCAATCGGGTGGCCCTGGATCGCATCCGCGCCGACTACAGCGACGGCGTCCTCACGCTGACGATCCCCGTCGCCGAGGAGGCTCGCCCCCGGAAGATCTCAGTCTCGCACGCTTCCGGACAGACCACCCCCGAGGTGGTCGAATCCTCCACGTCGGACGAGCCCCACTCCCCCGGCGTCGACAGCTGACAACGGCGCCGGGCTCCGGCGCACCTGAGTGAAACGAGGATCGGACTCCGCTCCGACACTCGGACGCTGACAGCGGGCCGCACCCCTATTCGGGTGCGGCCCGCTTCGTTCGTTCGGCACCGTTCGAGTTCAGTGGCGTTGATGATCAGCGCCGTTCGAGGAGGTAGGCCAAACACATATAGGGCAGATCTACCGTGTCCGGAACCGGATGTTCCACTCGCAGATACTCCCGCAGATTCGATTCGACTCGGGCCCGCGTCTTCTCATTCGAGCGCAGCCAATAGGAACGCGTCCGAGCCAGGTCGACGATACCGTCGACGGACAGTTCAGTGGCGAATTCCACGAGCGTGTGGTCGATGAGGGTCAGTCCGGCTCCGGGCTGGGGCCGGTACTGCGGCCGGTACACATCGCCGGCATGCATGATCCGGCTCAAACGGAGCACCCAGTCGACGCGGACATCGAGTTGGTTGATGAGGATGAGGAGCCGACCTCCGGGTTTGAGGATGCGGGCCGCCTCGGCTGCGGCACTCGCTTCGTCGAACCAGTGCCAAGCCTGCGCGACGGTGACGAGGTCGAGGCTCTCCGCCTCCAGGCCGGTGTCCTCAGCGGTGCCGACCACGGTGGGAGCAGGATTGCGTTCGAGCGCGACCGCGTCGGGATCGACGGCGATGACTTCGGCGCCGAGGTCGCGCAGCCGGCGGCTGAGGATCCCGGTTCCGGCCCCGAGGTCGCACACGCGCAGATCGGACCATTGCCGGTCCCAACCGGCAAGCGCCAGATCGAGTGCCGCGTCGGGATAACCGGGGCGCACCTCGTCATAGACCCCGGCCTGGACGCCGAAACTGCGTCCGTGGGCGGGCTGCGCGCGTGGTCGCACCATCGTGATTCTGCCTTTCACCAGGTCTGCAGCGGTCGTCCTGGCGACCGCTGCAGACCACTCTAGCGTCGTCGCCGATCAGCGAGTCGATAGGATGGAGTCAACGGCCCGTTCCCAGCCCTGAGGAGTCAGCATGTCCGCACCGTCCGATCTCCAGTCCAAACTGGATGAGGCCTCCGCCGCCTATGAGGAATTCGCCTCGCGCGGCCTCGCTCTCGACATCACTCGGGGCAAGCCCGCCCCGGAGCAGCTCGACCTCGCCGCCGATCTGCTCACCGCCGTCAGCGGCGATGACTACCTCACTCCCGGTGGAGTCGACACTCGCAACTACGGCGGTCTCGATGGGCTCATCGAACTGCGGGAGATCTTCGCCCCGCTGCTCAAGGTGCCGGCCGAGCAGCTGCTGGCCGGAGGCAATGCCTCGCTGACGTTCATGTCCCAGGCGCTGACCTTCGCACTCCTGCACGGAACGGCCGTCGACGATCGTCCGTGGGGTCAGGGTCCGCATAAACTGCTGTGCCCAGTGCCCGGGTACGATCGGCATTTCACCCTGGCCGAATCCCTCGGGTTCGAGCTGCTGACCATCCCGATGGACGAGGAAGGTCCGATCGTCGCCGAGGCGCAGCGTCTGGCCGAAGACCCGGCGGTCAAGGGCATGTGGCTGGTGCCGATGTATTCCAATCCGACCGGAATCACCATCACCGGGGCCCGAGCGCGGGAACTCGCGGCTATGCCCACCGCGGCACCCGACTTCGCGCTGCTGTGGGACAACGCCTACGGGGTGCACCATCTGCGTGAGAACCACCCGGACAATCTCGACATCCTCAGCCTGTGCGCCGAGGAGGGCCATCCCGAACGAGCCTGGATCTTCGCCTCGACATCGAAGATCACCCATGCAGGAGCCGGAGTCTCGTTCTTCGCCGGCGGCCCGGCCACGGTCGATTGGATGCGTGCGAACCTCGGGAATGTTGCGATCGGCCCCGACAAGATCAACCAGCTGCGCCATGTCCGGTTCTTCTCCGACACCGCCGGGGTCGAAGCACATATGCGCAAGCACGCCGAGATCATCGCACCGAAATTCGACGCCGTGCTCAAGGCGCTGGAGGATGGACTCGGAGCGGACGAACTCGCACAGTGGACCTCACCCGACGGCGGTTATTTCATCACTCTGACGACGATGGAGGGCATCGCCGATCGAGTCGTCAAACTCGCCGGAGAGGCCGGAGTGAAGCTGACACCGGCCGGAGCCACTCACCCGTACGGACTCGACCCGCACAACAACGTCATCCGCATCGCCCCGACGATGCCGACCCTCGACGAGGTCGAACTCGCGGCCCAGGGGCTCGTCGCGTGTGTGCGGCTGGCCAGCTACGAGAAGCTGTTGGCCGGCTGAACTTCCCATAACCTGCAGACAGAGACATGCCCGCCCCCGAATCATTTCGGTTCGGGGGCGGACCTGTTTGTGCCCGGTATTTCGGCCGAGACGTCGACTCTGCCGAAATCACTGCCGATTCGGCTCAGTATTCGTAGAAGCCGCGACCGGACTTCACACCGAGCAGACCGGCGTCGACCATGCGGGAGAGCAGGATCGGCGGCTTCGCGGCCGGATCACCGGTCTCCTCATACATGCTCTCTGCGGCATAGAGGCAGGTGTCGAGACCGACGAGGTCGGCGAGCTTGATCGGACCCATCGGGTGGGCGCAGCCGCCGACCATACCCGCGTCGATGTCCTCCTTCGTGGCGGACCCGGCCTCGAGCATCCTGACGGCGCTGAGCAGGTACGGGATGAGCAGGGCGTTGACGATGAATCCGGGCCGGTCATCGGCCTGGATCGGGTTCTTGCCGAGCACATCGGCGACGAAGGTGGTCACGATGTCGCGGACATCCTCGGCGGTGAGCACCGAGGAGACGACCTCAACCAGCGGCTGCACGGGTGCCGGGTTGAAGAAGTGGACACCGAGCACACGTTCTGGACGCGAGGTCGACTGGGCGAAGCGGATGATCGGCATCGACGAGGTGTTCGATGCGAGGATCGCATCCGGGTCGGTGACGACCTTGTCGAGTTCGGCGAAGATCGACTTCTTGATGTCTTCGTTCTCACTCGCTGCCTCGATGACGAGCTGACGGTCGGCGAGATCGCTGATATCGGTGGTGAACCGCAGCCGGCCGAGCGCCTCGTCGCGGGCAGCGGCATCGAGTTTGCCCTTGTCCACGGCGCGGGCGAGGGACTTCTCGATGCGGGCACGACCGGCGGCCGAGGCCTCCTCGTTGATCTCGCGGACGATGACGTCGAGGCCGGACTTCGCCAGCACCTCGGCGATTCCGGCTCCCATGAGTCCGCTGCCGATGACGGCGGTGCGCTGGATGCTCATAAATTTCTCCTTCTCAAGTCAGATTGGTCGATGGTGTGCGATTTGATCGGCTAGGACATCCGGGCGAGGAACCAGTCAGCCGAGCGGATCGCCTTCATGGCTTCCCGCCGGCGCTCGGCGGGCAGGGTCTGGATGTAGACCTGCCCGTCGAGGTGGCCGACTTCGTGTTGGAGCATCTGGGCGAAGACTTCCGTGCCTTCGATCTCGATCGGCTGATTCTTCGCATCCACCCCGCGCACCCGAGCAAATTCATAGCGCGGGGTGGGGAAGAACAGTCCCGGGACGGACAGGCAGCCTTCTTCGATATCGCGCAGCTGCCCTCCGACCTCGACGATCTCCGGATTGATGACATAGCCGGTGCGACCGTCGAGGTCGTAGCCGAAAGCCCGCAGACCGACTCCGATCTGCGGGGCGGCGACCGCCGCACGGCCCTCGGGCCGTGCGGTGTCGACGAGGTCGGCGGCGAGTGCTTCGACGTGATCGTCGAATACAGTCACCGGCTCACACTTGCTGCGCAGCACCGGGTCGCCCCACAGCCGGATCTCGCGTTCAGGCATCGATCACCACGACGAGGTCTCCGCCTTCGAGCTGCTGGACGTCGGCGATGGCCACACGCGAGACGGTTCCCGCCGTCTGCGTGGTGATCGTCGCTTCCATCTTCATGGCTTCGATCGTGGCAACGGTATCGCCGACGGCGACCTTGTCGCCCTCGTGGACCTGCATGGTCACGACACCGGCGAACGGGCTGCCGACATGTCCGCTGTTGTTCGGATCGGCCTTCTCCGCGGTCTTGACCTCGCTCTCGACCGACCGGTCACGCACCTGCAGCGGACGCAGCTGTCCGTTGAGGGTGAACATGACCGACCGCATTCCGCGCTCGTCGGTTCCGCCGATGGCCTGAACGCCGATGAGCAGGTTCTTGCCCTTCGCCAGCTCGACTGCGTGCTCTTCGCCGCCGGTGAGTCCGTAGAGGTACTCGGAGGTCTCGACGACGGAGAGGTCACCGTAGTTCGCGCGCATCGTCTGGAACTCCTTCGTCGGTCCGGGGAACAGCAGCTCGTTGAGCTTGTCCTTCCGGTCCCGGCCGGGAGTCTCCAGAGCCTGCGCATCCGCGGGCTCGAGGTGTTCGACGAGCGGCTTGGCGGAACGACCGGCGAGAGCCTTCGTACGGAACGGCTCCGGCCATCCGCCCGGAGGATCGCCGAGGTCGCCGTTGAGGAATCCGATGACCGAGTCCGGGATGTCGAACTTGTCCGGGTTCTCCGCAAACTCCTCCGGTGAGACTCCGGCACCGACGAGGTGGAGGGCCAGATCGCCGACGACCTTCGAGGACGGGGTGACCTTGACGAGGTGGCCGAGGATCGAGTCGGCGGCCGCATACATGTGCTCGATGTCTTCGAACCGCTCCCCCAGACCCAGTGCCACGGCCTGCTGACGCAGGTTCGACAGCTGGCCGCCCGGGATCTCATGGCGGTAGACGCGACCCGTCGGTCCCGCGAGTCCCGACTCGAAGGGTGCGTAGAGTTTGCGCACCGACTCCCAGTAGGGTTCGAGGTCGCTGACGGCGCTGAGGCTGATGCCGGTGTCGCGTTCGGTGTTCTCGAATGCGGCGACGAGGGCGGAGAGGCTCGGCTGGCTCGTGGTTCCGGCCATGGCCGCCGAGGCGGCATCGACGGCATCGGCACCCGCCGCGGCCGCAGCATAGAGGGTGGCCAGCTGTCCGCCCGCGGTGTCGTGCGTGTGGACGTGGACGGGCAGGTCGAAGCTCTCCCGCAGAGCGGTCACGAGCTTGACCACAGCGGCGGGACGCAGCAGTCCGGCCATGTCCTTGATGGCGAGCACATGAGCGCCCGCATCGACGATCTGCTCGGCCAGGCGCAGGTAGTAGTCGAGCGTGTAGAGCTCTTCCTTCGGATCGAGGATGTCCGAGGTGTAGCACAGGGCCACCTCGGCCAGTGCCGTATTCGTTCCGCGCACGGCCTCGATCGCCGGGCGCATCTGCTCGACGTCGTTGAGAGCATCGAAGATGCGGAAGATGTCGATGCCAGTGCGAGCCGCCTCATCGACGAAGGCGTCGGTGACCTCCGTCGGGTACGGGGTGTAGCCGACGGTGTTGCGTCCGCGCAGGAGCATCTGCAGGTTGATGTTGGGCACCGCTTCGCGCAGAGCCTCGAGGCGTTCCCAGGGATCCTCCCCGAGGAAACGCAGCGCCACATCATAGGTGGCACCGCCCCACGCCTCGATGCTCAGCAGCTCGGGCGTCATCCGTGACACGTGGCCGGCCACGGCGAGGAGGTCACGGGTGCGCACGCGGGTGGCGAGCAGCGACTGGTGGGCGTCGCGGAACGTCGTATCGGTGACCGCCAGAGCGGTCTGCTCACGCAGTGCGCGGGCGAAGCCCTCGGGGCCGAGTTCGGCGAGGCGGTCATGGCTGCCCGCAGCAGGAGCAGCGGAGAGATCGATGTTCGGCAGCTTGTCGCCGGGACGGATGCGCAGACCCGGTTCGCCGTGGGGACGGTTGACGGTGACATCGGCGAGGTAGTCGAGAAGCTTCGAGCCGCGGTCGGCGCTCACACGGGCGTCGAAGAGCTGCGGGCGCTCTTCGATGAAGGAGGTGGACAGGTCGCCGGCGACGAATGAGGGATCGTCGAGGACGGCCTGCAGGAATCCGATGTTCGAGGACACACCGCGGATGCGGAACTCCGCGAGGGCGCGCTTGGCACGGCCGACGGCCTGAGCGAAGTCGCGGCCACGGCAGGACAGCTTCACGAGCATCGAGTCGAAGTGAGGGCTGACGGAGGCACCGGCGTGGACCGTTCCGCCGTCGAGGCGCACGCCTGCACCACCGGCAGAGCGGTAGGCGGTGATGGTGCCCGTGTCCGGACGGAAGGAGTTCGCGGGATCCTCGGTGGTGATGCGGCACTGCAGGGCAGCACCCTTGATGCGCATCTCGTCCTGGCGCAGGCCGATCTCCTCGAGGCTCTCGCCGGCGGCGATGCGCATCTGCGACGCGACGATGTCGACGTCGGTGATCTCCTCGGTCACGGTGTGTTCGACCTGGACGCGCGGGTTCATCTCGATGAACACGTGCTTGCCGGCGCGCGGACCGTCGGTTTCGAGGAGGAACTCCACGGTGCCGGCGTTCTGGTAGCCCAGCGCCTTCGCGAACTTCAGGGCGTCTGCGTGGAGGGCGGCAGCGATCTCGGGATCGAGGTTCGGTGCCGGGGCGATCTCGACGACCTTCTGGTGACGGCGCTGCACCGAGCAATCACGTTCGAACAGGTGGATGGCGTTCGAGTCGTTGTCGGCCAGGACCTGGACTTCGATGTGACGGGGACGCTGCACGGCCTGCTCGATGAAGACCGTGGGGTCGCCGAAGGCACCTTCGGCTTCGCGCATCGCGGCCTTGAGAGCGTCTTCGAGGTCCGATGCCTGCCCCACGCGACGCATTCCGCGTCCGCCGCCGCCGGCAACGGCCTTGACGAAGAGGGGGTATTCCATCGATTCGGCATCGGCGAGCAGCTGCGCGATATCGGCCGAGGGGCGGGTGGAGTTAAGGACCGGGATGTCGGCATTTCGTGCGGCGGCCAGTGCCTGGACTTTGTTTCCGGCCAGTTCGAGCACATCGGCCTTGGGCCCGATGAAGGTGATTCCCGCTTCGGCACAGGCGCGCGCCAGGTCGGGGTTCTCAGAGAGGAAGCCGTATCCGGGGTAGATGGCGTCGGCGCCGGATTCCTTCGCCACCCGCAGCATCTCTTCGACGCTGAGGTAGGCGCGGACTGGGTGACCCTCCTCACCGATCATGTAGGCCTCGTCGGCCTTCATGCGGTGTTCGGAATTGCGGTCCTCATAAGGGAAGACTGCGACGGTGGAGGCTCCGAGCTCATAGGCGGCACGGAACGCGCGAACGGCGATCTCTCCGCGGTTGGCCACGAGAACTTTAGAGAACATAGGTGTCTCTCACTTCTGTATCGGCCGCACTGGGCGACTGTTCGACAAGCTGTCGGAAACATACTCTACTCAGTGACCTGGAACACCTCTGCGACCGGGGGGTCGACTTTCGACTGAGACGTGAGTCTCGGCGTGGTCGGCACGGCTCGGCAGCCGCCGATACGTTAACGTAGGAGAGTGCTTGTCCTAAGTATCAGCAGCCTCAAAGGCGGAGTCGGTAAGACATCCGTGACGCTCGGTCTGGCCTCGGCGGCCTACAACAGGGGGATTCCCACCCTGGTCGTCGACATGGACCCGCAGGCGGACTCGTCGACCGGCCTCGATGTGCCGACCTCGACGCGTGTCGACATCGCCGATGTGCTCGCTGCTCCGAAGTCCCAGAAGATCCTGTCCGAGGCGATCATCCCCTCCGGGTGGGTCGGCGACAGGCTCGGCCACCTCGATGTGATCTCCGGTTCTCCGCGTGCCGCAGAATTCGATCGGCCTTCGCTGTCCGAGCGTTATCTGCGCCGGCTCGAAGATGCGCTGTCTCGGATCGCCAAGGGCTACCGGCTCGTCCTCATCGACTGTCCGCCCAGCCTCAACGGCCTCACCCGTACAGCGTGGTCAGCGAGCAACCGAGTCGCGGTCGTGACCGAGCCAAGTCTGTTCTCCGTCGCGGCTGCCGACCGTGCCCTGCGGGCAACGGATGAGCTGCGGCAGCGTGGCGCTTCCGACCTGCAGCCGCTCGGCCTGGTCGTCAACCGGGTGCGTGCCGGTTCGACCGAACATGACTATCGCATCCAGGAGATGCGTGAGATGTTCGGTCCGCTCGTGCTCAATCCGCCTTTGGCCGAACGTGCCGTCATGCAGCAGGCTCAGGGTTCGGCACGTCCGATCCATTCCTGGCCGGGCAAGCCCGCCGAGGAAGTCGCCGGTTCATTCGACGCTCTCCTCGAACGCGCACTGCGTTCGGAGAACATCCGCGGCCGGCGTGGTGCCGCCCCGGCGAAGAACGGTGCTCAGCAGCCCGAGAAGAAGTGAGACTCTCACCGCCGCTCCCCCAGCAGCGATTCGACTGCCCGTCGCGAACTCAGGTTCGCGGCGGCAGATCTGTTTTCGGATGAAGATCGACCGTGATCCTGAGCTGTGCGAGATCCATCCCCTACTGTCCGAGATCATCAGGTCCCTGATGCGAACCGAGGCGGTCCGCTCGGACTGAGCGGACCGCCTCGGTGGTGGTGTGAGTTCTCTGTCGGCTGTCAGCCGGACTTGCGTGCGCGACGGGCGGCGAGTTCGTCCATGGCCTCGAGTGCCGCATCGTCTTCGAGGATCCGTTCGCTCGGGAACTCCGAAAGCGAGCCTTCGACTTCGTTCCAGACGCGACCGACGGCGATGCCGAAGACGCCCTGCCCGCCCTGGAGGAGGTCGACGACCTCATCGGGTGAGGTGCACTCGAAGACGCTGGCACCATCGGACATGAGGGTGATCTGGGAGAGATCCTCGACGCCGCGGGAGCGCAGGTGCTCAACCGCTGTGCGGATCGACTGCAGTCCGACGCCGGTGTCGAGAAGTCGCTTGACGATCTTGAGAACGAGGATGTCACGGAAGCTGTACAGCCGCTGGCTGCCGGATCCGGTCGCATTGCGGATCGACGGGGTCACCAGATCGGTGCGTGCCCAGTAGTCGAGGCGACGGTAGCTGATGCCGACGACCTTGCAGACGGTGGGACCGCGGTAGCCGGCCTCTTCATCGAGTACGGGCAGATCATCATCGAACAGCAGCCCTTGGGCTGCTGACGGCATCGGCGTCACGTCGACGCTTTCATGACTTGAGCGGTTCACACCGACTCCTCCTTAAAGTCCCTGGGGGAAGCGAAGGTCGCTTGGAAGGACCGAGAACATAGTCATTCTAGCTCTCTTCCCAGCGAACCTACAGTGGGATTCAACAACTCCAAGTTATTCTGCCGTCCCGGCCAGGACAAACACCTCGAGGTAACAATTTCCGCGTGTCGCCGTTACCGCAGTATTCGAACATGTCACATGGATGTCTTTCAGGCGTCTCGGAGCGGAAAGCGGCGGGTCGTTCAGGCCGAGGTCGACGGGTTCTCACTGCCGGATTCAGGCTCGTTCCGGTCCGTTGAATCCTGCTGCGCCTTCGTCGCACCTTTGCCCTTCGGAGCGTCCTTGCCCTTCGCCGCATCCCGGCCCTTCGCGGCGTTCTTCTCGGATTCCGACTTCTTCGGCTTCGCGCTCGTCAGCAGCTTCGTCTTGACCGTCGACGCGTAGGTGTCGACGTACTCCTGTCCGGACAGGCGCATGATCTCGTACATGATCTCGTCGGTGACGGACCGCAGCATGAAGCGGTCGACCGGAAGGCCCGAATACTTAGAGAAATCCATCGGTGCGCCGAAGACCACTCCGACACGCCGGAGTTTGGGGACGAGGCGACCGGCAGGCTGCAGCTTGTCCGTGCCGATGATCGCCACGGGAACCACGGGGGCACCGGATTCGAGGACGAGACGCGCGATGCCGGTGCGTCCCCGATAGAGCTTGCCGTCGGGCGAGCGAGTGCCTTCGGGGTAGATGCCCAGCGAGTTGCCTTCGCGCAGGACCTTGAGCCCCGATTCGAGCGAAGCCTGCGATCCCGAGCCGCCGCCGCGATCCATGGGCAGCTGGTTGTTGAGCTTGAAGAACCAGCGCGTCACTGCGCCCTTGATGCCGCGGCCGGTGAAGTAGTCCTTCTTCGCCAGGTACACCACGGGGCGCGGAGCAAGCAGCGGGACGAAGATCGAGTCCATGAAGTGATTGTGGTTTCCGGCGATGATCGCTGGACCTTCGGCCGGCAGATTGTCCAGGCCGCGCACCCACGGACGGAAGAGGATCCGCAGGATGGGTCCGGCGAGGACTCGCTTGAGAAACCAGTAGAACACGCGCACCCTTCCGACTACGACTCTTTGTCGTCCTCGGCAATCATATATCGACACGAACCGTGAACAGCGAAGTCCGTCGACGACACATCCGTGCCATGCTGGAACCATGGAGATCGATTTCACACTCAGGGCGGATCCGACGGCCGCCTATCGCAGCCTCGGTGCCGGTTCGTCGACTGCGGTGCTGTTCCTCCACGGACTCACCGGCTCTCCCGTCTCCTGGGTGCCGATCGCCCGCGCGATCGCCGCCGAGGGCATCGACGTCAGCGTTCCCCAGCTGCCCGGACACGGCACCACCTGGCAGGATATGGGCGCCACGGGATGGGCCGACTGGCTCGGCGAGGCGCGTACGGAGCTCGGCCGGCTGCAGGCCGACCATGACCGGGTCATCGTCGTCGGCTTGTCGATGGGTGGAGCCCTGACTCTGGCTCTGGCCGCGGCCGAGGGCGCGCCCGACGAGATCATCGTCGTCAACCCCGCCCTGTATGTCGACTCCCCCTTCGCTCCTCTGCTGCCGGTGCTCCGGCGCGTCGTGCGCACGATCCCGTCCATCGGCGGGGACATCGCCCACCCGGACCGCGACGAGTACGCCTACGACCGGACGCCGGTGGCTCCCTTGGCCACGTTCCATCGTGCGCTGAGCTTCGTGCGCGACGATCTGTGGAAGGTCGACTGCCCCGTCACCGCCATGGTCTCCGGAGAGGACAATGTCGTGGGCCCGCGGACGCTGCGGGCGCTGCGATCGAACCTTCCGCACCCGCCGAGAATCGTCGCTCTGCGTCAGTCCCGGCATGTGGCGACCCTCGATTTCGATGCCAACACCATCGCCGAGGCGGTCCTGCAGGCAGCCCGCCCCGAGGCGGCCGTCCATTCCCCGTCGGAGACCCGGGAATAGCGCGGACCGAGGAATTGCTGAAACGGACATGAACGACGACGGCAGCGCTTCGACTCCCGACGACGAGGGCCGGGACGATTGGCGGCGAGACGTCCCCGATCCAGAGCGGATCGGACACGACCGATCGCGCATCAGCGACGACGAGTGGGACGACCTCGTCCGGCAGATCGCCGAACCCTCGGCGACCGGGGGCGATATGCCCGCCGAGGATGTGCGCGACGCCCTCGAGGATGCCGAGCATTGGGAGCCCGAACCGGCCGAACCGATCGGGTGGCGCACCGCTTCGCCCACTCTGGTGCTGTCCTGGGCCGCAGCCCTCGGCGCAGTCGTGCTGCTGCTCATCGGCGCCATCTTCTTCCGGCCGCTGCCGGGGTGGTACCTGCTCATCGGTCTGGCCGTCGGCATCGGCGGAGCGGTCGGACTGTTCTTCCATCTGCCGAGCCATCGATCGGCCGACGACGGCGACGGATCCTCGGTGTGACCGTACTGACCGCAGTTCATGTCAGCGGGACCTGAGAGACTGAACCTCATGACCGCCCCGTTCGACCGCGCACCCAGCGCACTGCACAACTCCCAGCTGTCCTTCGACAGTCTCGGCACTCCCCTGTCAGACGTGACCTTCGTCATAGTCGACCTCGAGACGACCGGCACCCGGGCCGGGCAGTCGGAGATCACCGAGATCGGTGCGGTCAAGACACGCGGCGGCGAGGTCATCGGCGAATTCCAGACCTTAGTCAAACCCGAACATTCCGTCATCAGCCCGTTCGTCGCCCGGCTCACCGGCATCACGCACGCGATGGTCGATGACGCCCCACCGATCAGCTCCGTTCTGCCGAGCTTTCTGGAGTTCTCCATCGGAGCCGTGCTGGTGGCCCACAATGCGCCTTTCGACATCGGCTTCCTCCGCTCGGCCTGTGAACGTCTCGACTATCACTGGCCGGCGCCCACTGTGCTC
This sequence comes from Brevibacterium sp. LAARM3_SD1, assembly GCF_057364765.1. Classification (NCBI taxonomy): domain Bacteria; kingdom Bacillati; phylum Actinomycetota; class Actinomycetes; order Micrococcales; family Brevibacteriaceae; genus Brevibacterium; species Brevibacterium sp. LAARM3_SD1. The sequence goes on from NZ_JBNFOL010000032.1 coordinate 19,711, forward strand.
GACACCGTCACTCTGGCTCGACGCGTCGTCGGCCGCGACGAAGTGCGCAATCACAAGCTCTCGACCCTCGCCGCACATTTCGGCACCCAGGTCGAACCCGATCACCGTGCTCTCTCCGATGCTCGTGCCACCGGAGAGCTCCTCCACCATCTGTTCGAACGCTTCGGCGGCTATGGAGTGACGACCCTGGAGGAGCTGTCCACCGTCCGCCAGTCGGGCTGGGCGAAGCGGCAGGCGAAATCCCATCTGGCCAAGGGCGTTCCCGCGGAGCCCGGCGTGTACATGTTCCTCGACGGCACGCGTCGTGTGCTCTACATCGGCAAGTCCGGAAATATGGCCAGGCGGGTGCGCGGGTACTTCAACGCCTCGGAGAACCGCGGCCGCATGGCCGAGATGATCACCGCGGCACAGGAGGTCAGCTGCCTTCCCTGCGCCCATGCGCTGGAAGCCGAAGTCCGCGAGATCCGTCTCATCGGTGAGCTCGCTCCGCCGTACAACCGGCGTTCGAAGAACCCGGAACGCAATTCCTGGGTCGTGCTCAGTGATGAGCTGTTCCCTCGGCTGTCGGTGGTCCGAGCGAACTCAGCTCTCGAACGCTCCCCCGCCCCGCCGTTGGGACCGTTCCGATCGCGGAAGTCGGCACAGGCCGTCAAGGAACTCCTCGATACCCTCTACCCGGTCAAGAGGTGCACGGCCACCATCACGAAGCGCAGCCTCGGCGAGCATCGTCCTTGTGTGAGTGCCCAGGTCGGTCAGTGCGGCGGTCCGTGTGCGGGGATCACGGATGCCGATGACTACCGGAAGTCCATCGGTGAGCTCTTCGACCTGCTCGCCGGAGATCTGTCGTCGCTGCAGCGTCTGGCTGCCGAGCGGATGCAGAGACTGGCCGGGGAGGCCAGATTCGAAACGGCCGCCGAGGTCCGTGATGCGATGCGCTCGGCGGTGGCGATCGCGGCACGTGCGGAACAGGTCACGGCGCTGCGGAGAGTTCCCGAACTGGTTGCTGTCGCGCCCGGGTTCGAGGCCGGCTGGGACCTGGCGATCATCCGCCACGGGAAGCTCGCCGGTGCCGGCCATGTGTCAGCCAGGACCGCCATGGGAGATTCCCTGATGGCGCTGCGTTCGACGGCCGAATGGGTCCCTGCCCCCGGCCCGCTGCCCAAGGACACAGATTCACTTCCCGAGGAGACGCGCCTGCTGTCCGGCTGGTTGGAGACCGCCGAACTCATCTCCGTGACCCCCGCAGACGATTGTGGCTGGTCGCTGCCCCGGCAGGGAGCGACCAGCCACGCTCAGAACTCAGGCGCGGTTCGTCTCAGCCACCCGGTGTGAGACGTCGATGAGCTGCTGAAGCTTGTTCGCGCCTCCGCCGTTGTCGATCGTCTCCACCGCAGTCTCGAGCTTGAGAGCCAAGCGCTCGGTGAACGAGCCCACCGCCGATTCGTCGGCGGCGACGAGAGCGGCCGCGGCATTGATCGCCACGATGTCTCGCACGGCCGACCGCTCACCGTCGAGGACCTCTCGGGTGATGGCGGCGTTCTCATCCGGGCCGCCGCCGCGCAGGTCCTCCTTCGTCGCCCGCTCGATGCCGAGATCGAGTGCATCGAAGGTCGTGTGCTCGATCTCGCCGTGGCGGACTTCCCATACGTCGTTGACGGCGGTGTTGCTCAGCTCGTCGAGACCGTCGCGTGACCGGAACACCACGGCCTGGTGGCCGCGTTTGGCCAGGGTGCCGACGACGAGAGGGGCCATCTGGGCGTCGGCGACGCCGATGGCCGTATGCCGTGCCCGAGCCGGGTTCGTCAGAGGGCCGAGGATGTTGAACGCGGTGGGGACGCTGATCTGTCGCCGTACGGCGGCGACGAACTGCATCGACGGGTGGAAGACGTTGGCGAAGCAGAAGGCCAGTCCGACCTCCTGCGCGATCTGACCGGTCTGTTCGGGTGTGATGTCGAAGCGCACACCGAGAGCTTCGAGCACATCGGCCGAACCCGACGCCGACGATGTCGCGCGGTTGCCGTGTTTGACGACCCGCTGTCCGGCCGCGGAGATGATCATGGCTGCGGTCGACGAGATATTCGCCGTCTTCGCACGGTCGCCTCCGGTGCCGACGATGTCGACGGAGTCTTCGAGGCCGGGCAGGGGGACGGCGTGGTCCATCATCGCCGCAACGAGGCCGGCGATCTCCTCGACCGTCTCACCCTTCGTATGGTGAGCGGCGAGAAATGCGGCCATTGTCACATCCGGAGTCTTGCCCGACATGATCTGATCCATCGCCCAAGCCGCCTGATCGCCGTCGAGGTCCTGCTGGTGCATCAGCGCCATGAGCAGGTCGGGCCAGTTCACAGCCGCCGCCGGAACCGTGGTGCTGGCCTCGGAAGCCTGAGCTGCCGAGGTGGTCAAGGGCGTGGAATCGGTCATCCGTTTGAACTCTCACTAGGCGTTGCCGCCGCCCTGATATCTGGGGCGGACCTTACCTGCGGCATACTATCGCGACTTCGACACGCGGGCGGAAGCTGGTTGGGAAACGAGATTTCGGCACCAGATCGCGGTTTTTGCTACGTCGTGTAGAAATTTCTTTCTCGAAACCTGGGTAAAAGATGAAAACTCACCCCGAGACGGGTAATAATGGGGGTGTGTCAACTGCCACTGCATCTCAAACAGCGCCAGCACATCCGGTTGTCAATCGTCCGAATGTGACCACGGTGGGCTTCATCGTGTTCCTCGCGAGCGACCTGATGTTCTTTGCCGCGCTCTTCGCCATGTACTTCACCATCCGGTCCGTCGTTCCGGAGCTGTGGGAGGCGAGGACCCAGATCCTCGACATCCCCTACGCTCTCGGCAACACGCTGATCCTGGTGTCGTCTTCGTTCACCTGCCAGCTCGGAGTGTTCGCAGCAGAGAAGTTCCGCCCCCGGCGGACCGGCTCGCTGTTCAACATCGCCAAATGGGGAATGGTCGAGTGGTTCTACCTCACCTTCGCCCTGGGCGCGATCTTCGTCTCCGGTCAGGTCATGGAGTATGCGACTCTCGTCAGCGAGGGCATCTCCATCAACTCCGACGGCTACGGTTCCGTCTTCTACCTGACAACGGGCTTCCACGGCATCCACGTGACCATCGGACTCATCTGCTTCCTGCTCGTCATCGGACGTGCCTACGGAGCGAAGAAGTTCGGGCACCATGAAGCCACATTCGCAATCTGCGTGTCCTATTACTGGCACTTCGTCGATGTCGTCTGGATCGGTCTGTTCGGCGTCATCTACCTGCTCCAGTAGCCGGCCTGAGATGCTCGGCCCCCAGGACTCACAACACTTCAAGCAAAGGACGATCAAGTGAAGCTTCTAGCAGATCGCCGCAGACATCCCATGGCGCTGGTCGCGCTTCTTCTCGTGGGACTGCTGCTGACCGGCGGAGCCTATGCACTCTTCACGCAGACTTCGAGCGCCAAGGCGGACACAGCCAGCGCCTCTGATATCGAAGAAGGCAAGAAACTCTTCGCGGCCAACTGCGCCACCTGTCACGGCATGAACGCCGAAGGCACGAAGGCCGGACCCGGCCTCATCGGCGTCGGCGCCGCTGCTGTGGACTTCCAGGTCGGCACCGGACGCATGCCGCTGCAGGCCAACGGTCCGCAGGCACGTGTCAAGGAACCGCAGTTCGATGAGGAGCAGACTGCTCAGCTCGCTGCCTACGTTGCTTCGCTCGGCCCCGGACCGGCAGTTCCCGAAGACGAGTACCTCGATGCTTCGAAGGGCGACCCGGCTGCCGGCGGCGGTCTGTTCCGCACCAACTGCGCCATGTGCCACAACGTGGTCGGCTCCGGCGGTGCACTGACCCGCGGCAAGTACGCACCGAACCTTTCCGAGGTCTCCGAGAAGCACCTCTACGAAGCGATGCAGACCGGCCCGCAGAACATGCCGATCTTCAACGATGCGAACCTGACTCCCGAAGACAAGCGCGATGTCATCGCCTACGTCAAGGAAGTCTCGGACAACCCCTCCCCCGGCGGCTTCAAGCTCGGATCGCTGGGACCAGTGGCAGAGGGCCTGTTCATCTGGTTCTTCGGACTTGCCGCTGTCATCGGTCTGACAGTGTGGCTGTCATCCAGGGCCAAGTGAGTCCGACAGTGTCGTTCACCATCAATTACGAGAATAGACGGGGAATTCAATGACCTCGAAAGAGCACTCCGGCGGCGGCAGCCAGCTCGAGGAGTTGAACGGGTTCACGAACCCAGGTCTGCCCGAGCACAAACCGCGACTGTCCGACACGGACCCGCGCGCCGAGAAGGTCGCCGAACGGCAGGTAGCCGCCTGGTTCATCCTCTCGATGATCGGAACCATCTGGTTCATCGTGGCGTACTTCCTGTTCACGCCGGGCGAATCGATGCAGAGCATCCGCCTCCACAACATGTTCGTCGGCCTCGGCGCCGCTGTCGCGATGTTCTCCATCGGCTTCGGTGCAGTGCTCTGGGCCAAGAACCTCATGAGCGATCATGAGGGCATCGACGAACGCCATGACATCGGCGGCAGCGAAGAGGATCAGGCGATTGCGCTCGAGATCCTCCACCAGGCCAAGGAAGAGTCGGGCATAGCCCGCCGTCCGCTGCTGCGCAACACCCTCATCGCAGCGCTGGCGATCGCTCCGCTGCCCGCAGTCCTCGTCTTCCGCGACCTCGGTCCGCTGCCGGGCGACAAGATGTTCAACACGCTCTGGCAGAAGGGCACCCGCCTCATCCGCGATGTCGGCGGAATCCCCTCGGTCGATTCCGAACGTCCGATCAAGGCTGACGAAGTCACAATCGGCTCGGCCTACCACGTCCTGCCTTCGGGCATCGGCGACGAGGAGGTCAGCGAGCACCCGCTGGACGAGAAGGCCAAAGCGGCCGTGCTTCTCATGCGCATCGATCCCAAGGAACTCAAAGAGGATCCGGATCGCAAGGATTGGTCGCACGACGGTATCGTCGCCTACTCGAAGATCTGCACCCACGTCGGCTGCCCCGTCGCACTGTACGAGCACCAGACGCACCACCTGCTGTGCCCCTGCCACCAGTCGACCTTCGACGTGACGGAACACTGCAAGGTCATCTTCGGCCCGGCCAAACGACCGCTTCCTCAGCTGCCCATCACCGTGGACAGCGAAGGCTACCTGGTTGCCCAGTCGGACTTCCCTGAGCCTGTCGGACCTACGTTCTGGGAGATCAACCACCCATGAGTACTACACAGCCAACCACCACCATCGGGAAGGCGGCGAACTTCGCCGAAACCCGCGTCGGGGCATCTGTCCTCGTGCGCGAGTTCGGTCGCAAGATCTTCCCCTCCCACTGGTCGTTCATGCTCGGCGAGGTTGCTCTCTACAGCTTCATCATCGTCGTCCTGTCCGGAACGTTCCTCACGTTCTTCTTCCAGCCGGCCATGGGTGAACTTCACTATGACGGACCCTGGCTGCCGCTGCGCGGAGTCGAGATCTCCGAAGCCTATGACTCGACACTGGCAATCTCCCTGGAGATCCGCGGCGGTCTGTTCATCCGACAGATGCACCACTGGGGTGCGCTGCTCTTCGTCGCCGCATTGAGCGTCCACATGCTTCGTGTGTTCTTCACCGGCGCTTTCCGTCGTCCGCGTGAGCTCAACTGGGTCGTCGGTGTTCTGCTCGTCATCATGGGCATGGCTGCCGGCTTCACCGGCTACTCGCTCCCCGATGACCTGCTCTCGGGCAACGGCCTGCGAATCATCGACGGCATCCTGAAGTCGCTGCCGTTGGTGGGAACCTACATCTCGTTCTTCCTCTTCGGAGGCGAGTTCCCGGGCATCGACATCGTCGCCCGCCTGTACACACTGCACATCATGATCGTGCCTGCACTGCTCATCGCGCTCATCGGCATCCACCTGATGTTCGTCGTGGTGCACAAGCACACCCAGTACCCCGGCGCCGGCAACACCGAGAAGAACGTCGTCGGAGAACCCGTTCTGCCGACCTTCGCGGCCAAGGGCGGAGGCTTCTTCTTCCTCATCTTCGGTCTGCTCTCGCTGATCTCGGCACTGTTCACGATCAACCCGATCTGGAACTACGGTCCGTACGACCCGTCACCGGTCTCTGCAGGTACGCAGCCTGACTGGTACATCGGCTGGGCCGACGGATTCCTCCGCATCGTTCCGGGCTGGTTCGAGTTCTACATCTTCGGATGGCCGATCTCGTTCAACATCAACAGCGCCGTGATCGTCATGGGCGGCGTGTTCGCAGTCATGTTCATCTACCCGTTCTTCGAGGCGTGGCTGCAGAAGGACCATCGGGAACACCACATCCTCGATCGTCCGCGCAACAACCCGACTCGTACCGCCATCGGCGTTGCAGGAATCATCTTCTACTGCAACATGTGGGCGGCCGCATCGGGTGACATCATCGCCGTGTTCTTCCAGATGTCGCTCAACGACATGATCTACATCTTCCGGTTCCTGTTCTTCTTCGGACCGATCATCGGTTATGTCATCACCAAGCGCATGTGCCTTGCACTTCAGCGCAAGGATCGCGAGATCGCTCTGCACGGACGCGAGACGGCACACATCATCCGTCTGCCCCATGGTGAGTTCCTCGAACGTCACGAGGCGCTTCCCCCGCACAAGCTGTGGAAGATCACCGCGTTCGAGTCGCCGGCCTACATTCCGGCTGAACCGAACGCCGACGGCAAGATCACGGGCATGGAGAAGCTCCGTGCACGTCTGTCGCGCTTCTTCTTCGAGGATCGTGTGGCACCGGTGACGAAGCAGGAGCTCGAAGCTTCGCACCATGACCACGATGCGGTCGAGGGTTCGAAGCACAAAGAGATCGGACACTGACTGGTCTGACCAGTGAAGCTCGAGGGGCTCAGCAGTTCAACTGCTGAGCCCCTCGTTCTATTCACCGGAGGATTCTGCTCCTCACCAGTGCACCGCCTCAGCCGGATTCCCCAGGCTTACCCTCTCCTCGGCAGACACGGGTCATCGCTCCCCTGTCCTGCTCATTTCGCAGGGCTCAACGCTCGGCAGCTGCCTCGGACTGTGATCTTCAACGAAAGATGGCGGTGTTCTTTCAACGCTTCGTGACGGTTCTGAGTTCAGATCTCTGACGCTCCTTCGCGTCTTTAGACCGTCTTGTAAATCATGGCTTTTGAGAACCCAATCGGTGTTGCCTACCCGATCGATAGGCTCCCTGGAGAAATTGACGATTCTGCAGACTCCGCGTTCGAGGGTGCCGCCATGCGAATACGCACGGCGGCACCCTCCGACGCCATATTGTTAGCCGGCTGCAGCACGAACGATCTCGGCGTCTTGTTCAGGTGTTCCACCCGAGACTCCAACTGCCCCGATAATTCGCTCGCTCGTGTCGAAGAGCGGAATCCCACCACCCATGAGGAGCAGGCCGCCATTGGTGTGATCGAAGTGAGCGACCGGCTCACCGAGCTGGAGCGGAGCATTCAACGCTTCGCTCGGTGCCTCGAACATGACGGAAGTGCGGGCCTTCGCCAGCGCGAGATCATTCGATGCCAACCATGCTCCATCCATGCGTGCGAAGGCAACGAGATTCGCTCCGGCATCAAGGACCGCGAAGACGGCGTTGAGTCCGAGATCGCGCGCCTTTTCCTGCCCGGCGTCGATGATCTGGGCGGCCCGGTCAAGAGTGATCGTGGGCTGTGACATGTGGTTGAGTCCCTTCGTTTAGTTCTCTCTCAGGCCTTCTGCGTCCACTCGGTTTCCTGCCATTGCTTGGCGGCCTCGATGGTCTCCAGCGGACGCATGGTCCGGTAGTCCGGGCTATCGGAGACGATGGTCTCGACCATCGCATCGACCATCTCCTGCGGATCGGCCTGGTCAGCCAGCGAAGGCCCGAAGTCAGGCATCGGCACATGTGCGGTCTCGGCATCGTGCCATTGAACGTAGCTCTCAGCGCCAGTGTCGTTAAACCCGGTTCCGAAGACTCCGGGATTGATGGTGGCAACCTTGATGCCGAACTGCTCCAGCTCAGCCTTCATAGAGCCAGCGACGGCCTCAATCGCGTGTTTGGTCGCACAGTAAGCGCCGAGGAACGGGACAACGAGGATCCCTCCCATGGACGACGTCCACACGATTCGCCCACCCTGCCGGGCGATCATCTTCGGCGCGATCGCCTGTACCAATTCGAGGTGTCCAAAGAGATTGATGTCGAACGATTCCCGCACCCGCTGCAACGGGATATCGACCATTGCCCCACCTTCCATCACGCCAGCATTGAGGACGAGGACGTCGACGTCAAAAGAACCAGCATGGTTGATATCGATTTCATCGTGCAGGTTGAGCTTGATGACTGAGAGGCCAACACCAGCGTCGTTGGCATCAGCTCTCAGGCTACGTACTTGTGGCCACGTCTCCGCCGCGGCGATGACATCATTACCCCGGCGGGCAAGTTCAAGAGCCGCACCCTGTCCGAAGCCACTGCTGGCACCGGTGATGAGAATTTTCCGGGACATACTTACTCCTCAATGTAACTATCTGGATACTTACCAACACGATGCTTCCACACCACACCCACGTCGTCAATAACTAGATGCTTACCTTTAGAATGAACAAATGCCACCTGATGCCACAGATACCAAGCGACGGATTCTCGCTGCAGCGCGTGCCGAGTTTGCCCAGTACGGGTTGGCTGGCGCGCGAGTGGACCGGATCGCCGAGACAGGACAAGCCAACAAGCGGTCGATCTATGTGCATTTCGGATCGAAGAACGACCTGTTTGATCGAGTCGTGACATCAGCGTTGACCGATATGGCGGAGTCGGTACCGTTCACCGCTGAGGACTTGCCTGCCTATGCGGGGGCGTTGTTTGACTATCTCATTGCACGACCTGAGGTTTTGCGACTGACCACTTGGGCTGGACTTGAGCGAGCTGAGGCGTCACCGAATGAGGTTCAAGCTTATGAGCCGAAAGTGACAGTGCTGACTCAGTTCTTCGGTGAGATGGCAGTCGATGTGCTCGCCCTGCTACTTGGCCAAGTCACTGCATGGCAATCCGCGTCCGCTGCTCTGCGGGCACACGCGCCAGACGATGCGTGGTCAACATCCCGCATTCGGCAGCACCGGGCCCTGCTGATTGCTTCCGTCGAAGCCCTCATTGACGCCGCGAAGTAAGACACAGCACTACCTTCTTCTGGATCTGAGAGCAGATCGAAGGTGTCTCACAACTAAAGTGCCTCAGAACCCATGGGTATTGAGGCGGTCGAGTTTCGAGTGTGAGATTCAACGATGAATGGCGGTGTTCTTGCATCGCTATGTGGCGGTCGCTCGCTTTCCTCCGACAAATGTCCGAGATGTCGCCGCGGCCACTATGCTTGTGCTGACCATATTTCGAAGGAGCAATCATGAGTCAGACACCAAATCTCGTGCAGCAACATATAAATGCTTTCAACAATCGCGACGTCGACGCGCTGCTCACAGACTTTGCGCCTTCGGCCGAGTGGATCACTGGTGACTACACAGTACCCAAAGGGCAACTGCGCGAATTCTTCACCTCCGCGATGGAATCGCTCACGCCCCAGCTCACTCTCCGACGCGCTATCGACGGAGGAAATGCAGTTGCCATCGAAATGACAGAGGCCTGGACCCACGACTCCACCGCAAAATCAGCTGAGCTGATAGCAGTTTTCGATCTAGACGCGGGAAAGATCACGCGAGCGAGGATTTACCGCGAGGGCACCGCAGATCCGTAAGCCCCAGCGTTGGTCTTTCTCGACCGGTAGGCAACTCCGAATCATCAGCTCCGCTCAGCAGTGCATCCATAGCAGACAGTCATCCTCGTGCGAGGATCAACCACCCACGTCCCGGAGCGTACGACAAGTCGCGCACCTCTATGTCTATGAAGCCAGCCGCCGAGAGCGATTGTTCGAACGCTTCTTTGCGGCGAAACCGTAGGGTCAAAGTGGAGTCGATTCGTTCACCATCGCGGTGAAAGATCGTCGGTGATTCGAAGCTCACGAGCTCCTCGTCTATTTTGGTCACCTGTATCCATTCCTCAACTGGTCCTTCGCTGTCGAGCTCGACGAGCCGATGAGTCTGTTCTTCAGTTCAACGCTCCCAACCGCGGTCGGCGGGACGTCGTGCCTCGAAGATGAGGTGCCCTCCTGGCCGAAGGCAGGTCTTGATTGCCTGCAAGGTGGCCATCCAGTCGTCGTCGCTCAAAAACACTTGCGCGACGTTGGCAGTCATCGTAGCGAGATCGAATTGCCCTTGTCGGCGTGGATCAGCCGAAACGTCGACTGTTGTGCCAACGACGGACGACCCTCGATGCAGGCGACCTGGACGGGTCACTGCCAGTGGCAATGGGACATTCGTCCAAGCACGTCTCTGTGCTCAGACGGTACCAGGTGCGGTTGCGTCGGTCCCCAGTGTTGAGGAGTTGCTCTGTGTTCTCTGAGTGACGCTGGCAGCGTTCAGAAGCCCTCCTTCTCGGCCGGAGACCACTCTCGAAGACTTTTCCGATGCGCCTGGGCTCCTACGGCAGCCACGGAGGGCCATTTTCGATGGTTCTACAATGGTCGTTTCTGGCTGGCGAAAATGAGGCGTCAGCAGGGAGGCGCCATCGGGCGAGGAGACGGTCGATGGCCCGGCCCCACTCCCCTGATTCGTTATCGGATGCCGCGCAGCCTCTCAACACATCTGACGCCCTCGCTCGGCCAGGTTGAGTTACGGCGCCGCTTCGGGAGAGCCCGACTCCGTTGCTGCGACATTGTTGGGCCGCCGCACAATCAGTTCAGAAACCGACGCGCTGTATCCTCGCGGAGCGCATTGGTATCCGACCATCGTCACCATGTTCGGAGCCTTCGATACTCGCGTGCTGAACAGTTCATCGGTTTCGAACCTGATGAACAGTCCAAAAGGTGATCCTCGTGAGCAAGAGCGCCGATGCCGGCGCAATCTTGAGGCTGCGCCGGCGCAGCCTGCCGCCGAACTCCGTTTTCTACCCCACACCCGCCATCCCCCTCGGCGAAGATCCCGGTGATACGGGCAAGTCAGCGGTTCTGTGAATAGCACTGTGGCCCGGACTCGACTTGAGTCCGGCACAGTGGCTGCGCGATCAGATCACTGAATCAGTGAGCGAAATCGCCGCGATCATGTTCGTAGGTGAGTCCGACCAGAGCGATGATGCCGAGCACGACACCGAACGGGAAGATCCACCAACCCATGGCGATGCCGTAGAACGCGACAGCAGCTGCAGCAGCAGAGGTGATCGGCCACCAGCTCCACGGGCTGAACATACCGTAGTCGGCATCGGCGTCGGAGATCTCGGCGTCGTCGTTGTCCTGAGGCTGACGACCGACGCGTCGATCCGTCAGCCAGAGGTAGACGCCGATCATCAGGGCCATCAGTCCGACGAGGAGCAGCGCCGGGAATCCGACAAGCTCGGTGAAGTCGGTGAAGAAGCCGTAGAAGATCCCGACTGCGATGAAGAACAGGCCGCAGAGGTTGAAGACGTAGATCGATGACTTCATTTGGCGTTGTCTCCTGTGAGCTGGGGTTCTGCCTGACCGTGACCGCTGTATTCAAGCAGCTCGGGGTGGTTGAGGTCGAAGGCAGGACGTTCGGAGCGGATCCGCGGCAGCGAGGTGAAGTTGTGACGCGGGGGCGGGCAGGATGTAGCCCATTCGAGCGATCCTCCGTAGCCCCATGGATCATCGACCGTCACCTTGGGTGCGTTGCGGTGGGTGATCCACACGTTCCAGAAGAACGGAACCATGGACAGACCCAGCAGCAGCGAGCCGACCGTCGACACCTGGTTCATCCAGGTGAAGCCGTCCTGCGGCAGGTAGTCGGCGTAACGACGCGGCATTCCGTCGACACCCAGCCAGTGCTGGACGAGGAAGGTTCCGTGGAAGCCGATGAACAGCATCCAGAAGTGGATGTGTCCGAGCTTCTCGTTGAGCATCTTGCCCGTCCACTTCGGCCACCAGAAGTAGAATCCGGCGAACATCGCGAAGACGACCGTGCCGAAGACGACGTAGTGGAAGTGGGCCACGACGAAGTAGGTGTCGGACACCTGCTGGTCGAGGGCGGGGCTGGCCAGGATGACGCCGGTGAGTCCACCGAAGAGGAAGGTGGCGAGGAAGCCGATCGACCACACGATGGGCGTCTCGAACGTGATCGAGCCTCTCCACATCGTGCCGATCCAGTTGAAGAATTTCACACCTGTCGGAATCGCGATGAGCATCGTCATGAAGGCGAAGAACGGCAGTGCGACGACGCCCGTGACGTACATGTGGTGGGCCCACACTGTCACCGACAGAGCAGCGATGGCGACCGTCGCGAAGACGAGCTCCTTGTAGCCGAAGACCGGCTTGCGGCTGAATACCGGGAAGATCTCGGTGACGATTCCGAAGAACGGCAAAGCAATGACGTAGACCTCCGGATGGCCGAAGAACCAGAACAAGTGCTGCCAGAGTATGGGACCGCCGTTGCCCGGACTGAACACATGAGAGCCGAGCACACGGTCGGAAGCGAGGACCAGCAGCGCAGCCGCCAGGGGCTGGAAGGCCATGAGCACGAGGATGCCGGTGATCAAAACGTTCCAGGTAAAGATCGGCATGCGGAACATGGTCATGCCTGGGGCACGCATGGTGATCACAGTGGTGATGAAGTTGACGGAGCCGAGGATGGTTCCGAAGCCCTGCAGAGCGAGTCCGAGGACCCACAAGTTACCACCGGCGCCCGGCGTGAACGTCGTATTGCTCAATGGGGCGTAGGCCGTCCAGCCGAAGGATGCCGCACCCTGCGGGGTGAGGAATCCGGAGATGGCCACGAGGCTGCCGAAGAGGTACATCCAGAAGGCGAAGGCATTGAGGCGGGGGAACGCCACATCCGGCGCACCGATCTGCAACGGCATGATGACGTTGGCGAAGCCGGCGAACAGCGGGGTGGCGAACATCAGCAGCATCAATGTGCCGTGCATGGTGAACAGCTGGTTGTACTGTTCCTTCGTCTCGATGATCTGCATGCCGGGCTCGAAGAGCTCGAGGCGGATGATGAGCGCCATCACGCCGCCGACGCAGAAGAAGAAGAACGAGCCGATGAGGTACATGTACCCGATCGTCTTGTGGTCCGTCGACGTGATCCAGTCGACGATGATCTTGCCCTTGCTCCGTGGAACTACTGGAGCGTCAAGAGCCGCCTGATCCATCGTGGCGGTCATTTCTCAGCACCTTCTTTCGGGTACCAGTTGCGGTCGTACTCCGGTCCCAGCTGGCCTGTGTTGCCCTGATCGGCAAGCGACTGCGTGTACTCCTGGAATTCTTCCTTGGACACGACTTTGACGTTGAAGAGCATCTCCGAGTGGTACTCGCCGCAGAGCTCGGCACACTTGCCGACGTATTCGCCTTCCTTCTCGGCACGCAGATGCAGGCTCTGATCGTGACCGGGGATCATGTCGCGCTTCTCGAGGAAGGCGGGGACCCAGAAGGAGTGGATGACGTCGCGGGAGTGCAGGCGGATCTCGAGGTCGGTGTCGACCGGGAGGTAGAGCACGGGTGCGGTCTCTTCCGGCTCCTCGGTGCCGTCGAGCGCAACCTGTGTGCCGGCGTAGTAGACGTTCTCGGTCTCGTAGTTGAAGTCCCAGGCCCACTGTTTGGCGGAGACCTCGATGACCTGTTCGCCGGGGGTCCTATCGTCCGTCGTCTTCTCCATGACCTGGACGGTCTGGAAGAAGAACCCGAGGACGAGGACGACCGGAGTCACGGTGAACAGGATTTCGATCGGCATGCTGTAGCGCATCTGCACCGGCAGGCCGCGATCGTGCTTGCGGCGGCGGTAGGCGACCATGGCCCAGAGGATGAGACCCCAGACGATGAGGCCCACGATGAGGAGCGCGATCCATCCGCCGTTCCACAGCGCTGTATAGGCATCCGTGTGGTTCGTCGCGCCTTGCGATTCGACGGGAAAAAATCCTGTGGCGATCTGCTCTTTCGTGCAACCCGATAGCAACGCCGGTATCAACACGGCGCTCAGAATGCCGAGCCGCTTCGCCCAGGACCGCTGCGGTCCTGACTGATTCGGAGAATCCACGTGCAGCCTTTCACAACGTTCTGCGTCTCCAGGTCAGGCCGAGAGACGTGTACTTACTCTGTCACCCATAAGACTACCGCTACACGCGGTAGAAATTCACCCGCAGGTGTTCATTTGTTGAGAATATCCTGACAGATGCGGCCCCTGAGCGCGGAATCTAGGTGCGCGGAGTACTCGAGGCCGCTGATCTCCGACACGCCGAGGGTCGAGAGATGTGATGTCTGCCACTGCGTATCGATGAGCCAGTCCCCCGGCTTCGTGCCCTCATCCGCCGAGGCGGTCCGGCTCTCTCCGCTGACGACGTCGATGCCGTCGAAGAGTGCGACGAGGTGGGCCAGCGCCGCCTTCGACGCGTCACGCTGAGTGTGGAACATCGATTCGCCGGCGAAGAATGATCCGATGGCGACTCCGTAGAGTCCGCCGACCAGCTCGTCGTCGTTCCAGACCTCCACCGAATGAGCCCAACCGTCGTCGTGGAGGCCCTGATAGAGCTCGATCATCTCCGCGGTGATCCAGCTGCCTGTGCGCCGTGGATCGGCGCAGGAGCGGATGACGTGTCTGAAGGCTCGGTCGGTGGTGAAGGTGAAATGCTTCATCGATTTGCGCAGGCTCTTCGTCACGCGCAAGTCACCGGGAAACAGGACCCCGCGGCGGCGGGGAGCCCACCAACCCATCCGACCGGTCCCGCCGTGGCCGACACCCATCGGGAAGAGACCGGCCCGATACGACAAAAGGACCTGGGACTGCGTGGCCGTGTACGACACGGCACGCAGATCTTCCAGGTCCATGAGAAGCGGTCCTCCTCAGCCGAGGCTGATCAGTGGAACGAATCTCCGCAGGCGCAGGAGCCGCCGGCGTTGGGGTTGTCGATGGTGAAGCCCTGCTTCTCGATGGTGTCGGAGAAGTCGATGGTCGAACCGCTGAGGTAGGGAACGCTCATCCGGTCGACGATGACCTCGACACCGTCGAAGTCGCGCACGGCGTCTCCGTCGAGGAAGCGCTCATCGAAGTAGAGCTGATAGATCAGTCCGGAGCATCCGCCGGGCTGGACAGCCACACGCAGGCGCAGGTCGTCACGACCTTCCTGTTCCAGCAGGCTGCGGACCTTGTCGGCAGCGGTCGACGACAGCTCCACCTCGTGGGTGGCTTCGGCTTTTTCGGTCACAGTCATGGTTACTCCTTCTCGCGTTCCTGTCCCCAGGCTACACCGGTGACAACATCGGTGCCCGGCAAGCTATTCCCCGTTCGTGTCATCGAATGTCGCCGAGGCGCTGCAGCAGCAGGGCTTCGGCGACGATCGCGGCCTTGAAATCGGGCAGGTAGAGCGATTCGTTGGCGCTGTGAGCCCTGGCGTCGGGGTCCTCGACACCCGTGACGAGGATCGACGCGCCGGGGAAGACATCGAGCAGATCGGCGATGAAGGGGATCGATCCGCCGATGCCCATCGTCACCGACTCGGTTCCCCAAGCATCGGTGAGTGCCTGCCGAGCGGTCTGGACCACAGGATCGCTCTCATCGGCCTGCCAGGGGCTGCCGCCCTCGGTCTCACCGATGCTCAGCTGCGCGCCGAAAGGCAGATTCACCCGCAGATGCTCTTCGACGGCCCTGACCGCAGAGGCGGGGGTGTCCCCGGGCGCGAGTCGGATCGAGAGCTTGGCCTTCAGCGAGGACTGCAGGGTGTTCGACGAGACCGCCACATCCGGGATGTCGAGGCCGATGACGGTGATCGACGGCTGGGTCCACAGCCGGGAGGCCAGAGTGCCTGAGCCGATGAGTTCGGTGTCCGGGAGGACTCCGGAATCGGTTCGCAGAGTCGCCTCGTCGTAGTCGATGTCGGTCTCCGCGCTCGAATGCAGGCCGGGGACCGCAACGGAGCCGTTGGCATCGTGGAGAGTGGCCAGCAGCTTCGTCATCGCGAGCATCGCATCCGGTGCCACTCCCCCGTACATTCCCGAATGCACGGCATGGTCTAGGGTGGAGACCTCGAATTCGACGGCGCACATGCCGCGCAGGCTCGTCGTCAGCGCCGGGGTTCCCGCAGCCCAGTTGCCGGAGTCGGCGACGACGATGACATCGGCGCGCAGGCGATCGCGGTAGGTCTCGAGGAAGCTGCGGAAGCTCGGGCTGCCGGCTTCCTCCTCGCCTTCGAAGAAGAGGGTCACACCGACGCCGAGGCGGTCGGCCAGCAGCCGCAGAGCCGTGAGGTGGACCATGATTCCGGCCTTGTCATCGGCGGCTCCCCTGCCGAAGAGCCGATCTCCCTTGCGGGTGGCGACGAACGGCTCGGTGTCCCAGTCCTCGGCGCGTCCGGGCGGCTGGACGTCGTGGTGAGCGTAGAGGAGGACGGTCGGGGCGCCTTCGGGTGCCGGTGCGGAGGCGACGACGGCTGGGTAGCCCGGGGTGCCGTCGGGCTGGTCTGCGCTGAGGATGTCGACGTCGAGGCCGAGGTCGCGTGCCAAGCCGGCTACTGCCTCGGCGCTGGCCGTGACATTCGCGGCGTCGAAGCTCGGCCAGGCGACGGACGGGATGGCCACGAGGTCGGTGAGATTGCTCAGGACCTCGTCGAAGATGGAGTCCAGTTCGGCATGCAATTGTGCACTGTCAAGTGCTGAAGTCGATTCGCTCATTCTCCAAAGGTAGTATTCATCTCGTGTTCGGAAGCAAAAATCTCGCGCGGAAGACGAAACCTCCGCCTCTCAGCCAGTCCATGACGACCTCTCTGCAGAAGCCGACGCCCGGCGCGATGCGGAGGCGAAGAAGGGACGGCCTACGCCCAAGCGCAGCCAACAGGAGTCTGCGCGCCGCCAGCCCCTGGTGAACAAGGATCGCAAGGTTGCGAACAAGAAAGCCAAGGAGCAGCAGCGGCAGGACCGTGATCGCGCGCGCATCGGAATGATGAACGGTGAGGAGAAGTACCTCACCCGCCGTGACAAGGGACCTCAGCGCCGGTACATCCGCGACTACATCGATGCCCGCTTCTCGATCGGCGAGATCTTCATCCCGGCCGCGATCCTCATCCTCGTCATCGCGTTCACCCAGCCGGTGCAGATCCAGCAGTACTTCACCTATGCCGTCTGGGGTCTCATCGCGCTGATCGTCCTCGACGGATTCGTGCTCAACTACATCCTGAAGAACCGTCTGCGCAACAAGTTCGGCGAGGTCGAACGCGGAATCACCTTCTATGCGGTCATGCGCAGCATCCAGCTGCGTCCGCTGCGCATGCCCAAGCCTCAGGTCAAGAGGCGTCAGTACCCCGAGTGAGCAGTCGGCTCGACTCGAGGCCGCGGACGATGCGGCCGGGGAAGAACGGACCGGAGTAGATCATCTCCGAATAGACCTGAACCAGATCGGCGCCCGCGGCCACTCGTGCCCGGGCGTCTTTCGCGTCTGCGACTCCCCCGACGGAGATGACCGTGAGCTCGTCGCCCACGTGCCTCTTCACCAGACGCAGCACCTCGAGCGAGCGTTCGGCCACGGGGCGCCCAGAGATCCCTCCGGCCTGACCTGCGGCGAAGTCCGCCTCGGCGCCGGTGAGCACGGACCGGTCGATCGTCGTATTCGTCGTGATGAGTCCGTCGACGCCGGTGCGCAGAGCCAACTCGCAGATCTCGACCACATCCTCGTCGGCCAGGTCCGGGGCGATCTTGACCAGCAGAGGCACATGTCCCAGCGTCGAGCGCGGACTGTCCACCACCTCGGCGGCCGTGTCGCGGACTGCCGTGATGATCGGCTCCAAGCTGCTCGCGGACTGCAGATCACGCAGACCCGGGGTGTTCGGTGAACTGACATTGATCACGAGATAGTCGGCCAATGGAGCCAGCGCACGAGTCGAGGCCGCGTAGTCGGCCACCGCGTCGGTCGCCTCGACGACCTTCGTCTTTCCGATGTTGATGCCCACGATCGGACGCAGACGCTGTGGGAGGGCGTCGATCTTCGCGCGTTCGGTCGCGATGTTGAACGATGCCTGCCGGGCACCATCGTTGTTGAACCCCATTCGATTGAGCAGAGCGAGGTTCTTCCGCAGACGGAACAGCCGCGGCCGATCATTTCCCGGCTGAGCATGGGCGGTGATCGTTCCGACCTCGATATGGCCGAAGCCCAACGACGACATCGCGCGGACCCCGACGCCGTTCTTGTCGAACCCGGCGGCCAGACCGACGCGATTGGCGAAGGGCAGTCCCATCACCTCGACGGGCCGGACGGTGCCGCGGGCGCAGACGAAGCGGAGCAGACGCCCGAGCAGGGGAATGGAGTCAAGGAGCCGCAGGGCGGTGAACGAGAGGTGATGGGCCCGTTCGGCATCCATCGGAACGAAGAGAAGTCTGAAGATCAATGAGTACACGGAGTCAAGAATATGTCAGAGTCCCTCGGCGCTTCAGCAGGCGCCGGCTTCACCGCTTCAGCACGCGCACGTCTTAGGCATTAGGATCGAATCAACGTTCAAAGACGACTGAAAGGGAACTCATGGCTGGTGCATCCACCCTCAGCAGCTACTCCACGACCTCACCGGTGAAGGCCACCGCCACCGTACTGGTGCTGGCGGCAGCGGATTCGACGGTCCTCGGGCTCGAAGGCGCGAAGGCGGCGAAGACCGCCCTCAACGATGCGGCTCGGGCCATCGGGTTCAGCGGAAAGGCCGGTTCCACCGCCCGTGTTCCCGCTCCGAAGGGTGTCACAGCCGACTCCGTCCTGCTGGTGGGGCTCGGCGATTTCGATGCCGACGACTCCGATATCGCTGCGAAGGCCGAAGCGCTGCGGCGAGGTGCAGGTGCGGCGCTGCGAGCCCTGGACGCAGTCGAATCGATCGCTCTGGCCCTGCCTGCCGTCACTGCGGCCGAGGTCGAAGCGGTCACTGTGGGTGCCGGACTCGGAGCGTACCGATTCCTCGACTACCGCAGCGAAGGCAAGACGTCGGGTGAGATCACCGTCATCGGCCCCAAGGGCAAGACCTTCGCTGCCGCCCATGACGCCGGAGAGGTCATCGCGGCCGCGACGAACAGAGCTCGCGACCTCGTCAACACTCCCCCGCTCGATCTCTACCCCGAGTCCTATGCCGAGATCGTCAAGGATCAGGCCAAGGAACGCAAACTCAAGGTCACCGTCCTCGGTGAGAAGGAGCTCAGGGCCGGCGGCTACGGCGGAATCATCGGAGTCGGCCAGGGGTCGACTCGCGGACCTCGGCTGGTCAAGGTCGAATACGCACCGCGCGGAGCCAAGCGTCATCTCAGCTTCGTCGGCAAGGGCATCACCTTCGACTCCGGCGGCATCTCACTCAAGCCCGCGAAGAGCATGGAGGACATGAAGTCCGATATGGCCGGTTCCGCGGCCGTTGTGCAGGCGCTGTTCGGCATCGCCGACCTCAAACTGCCGGTGCGCGTCACCGCATGGCTGCCGATGGCCGAGAACATGCCCGGATCCTCGGCGCAGCGTCCCAGTGATGTGCTCACGATGCGCAGCGGCAAGACCGTCGAGGTCACGAACACCGATGCCGAGGGCCGCCTCGTCCTCGCCGATGCGCTCACCGACGCCGGGACCGAGAATCCGGACCTGCTCATCGATGTGGCCACTCTCACCGGTGCTCAGATCGTCGCTCTCGGCGAACGCACCTCCGGTGTCATGGGTTCGGAAGCCGCACGGGCTGAGGTCATCGCCTCGGCGTCCGTGGCCGGTGAGGAGATGTGGGCGATGCCGATCCCCGAGGAGATGCTCTCCGGATTCGACTCCACCGCCGCCGATCTCACGAACTCGGGACCGCGTCCCGGCGGCATGCTCGCCGCAGCCGCGTTCCTGCGGGAATTCGTCGGCGAGGATGCGAACTGGGCGCATATCGATATCGCCGGACCGAGCTTCAACGGGTCCGCGCCTTTCGGCTACACACCGAAGGCGGCGACCGGAGCTGCGGTTCGCACGCTCATCGAAATCGCGAAGGCGAAGGCCTGAGGACGATGGTTCTACACGCTGTCGAGGTGAACGTGATGATGCCCACCTGTGTCCAATCAGACAGCGTTTTTCTTCGCCCCGCGCAAGAAAAGTGGAAAGATAAGACTGAAAGCTGCGTACTGCAGGCTTATTCACAGCTACGAGGAGAAATCCGTGAGTGACGAATTGACCTACGACCTTGTCGTTCTGGGCGGCGGAACCGGTGGCTATGCCGCTGCTCTGCGAGCCGCTGAACTCGACATGAAAGTCGCTTTGATCGAACGCGACAAGGTGGGAGGCACCTGCCTGCACCGTGGCTGCGTGCCGACGAAGGCTCTTCTGCACGCCGCAGAAGTGGCCGACACCGCCAAGAACTCCGAGACCTTCGGCATCGAAGCCGAGTTCAAGGGGATCGACATCGCCAAGGTGCTCGAGTACAAGGACGGGGTCATCACCCGCAATTACAAGGGTCTGCAGGGTCTGGTCAAGGCTCGCGGAATCGACACTTACTTCGGCACCGGCAAGCTCGTCGGCAAAGACACCGTCGAGGTCACCGGCGAAGACGGCAACCACACGGTCAAGGGCACGAACGTTCTGCTCTCGACCGGTTCGACGTCGAAGACCATCGGACTCGAGATCACCGACCGCGTGATCACGAGCACCGAGGCTCTGCAGCTCGACAAGGTCCCCGGCTCGGCCATCGTTCTCGGCGGCGGCGTCATCGGCGTCGAGTTCGCCAGCGTCTGGAACTCCTTCGGAGCCGACGTCACGATCGTCGAAGGCCTCAAGCATCTCGTGGCCAACGAGGACGAGACCATCTCGAAGAACCTCGAGCGCGCGTTCAAGAAGCGCAATATCAAGTTCAAGCTCGGCGTCATGTTCAAGGGCGTCGAAGAGACCGCTGATGGTGTCAAGGTCACCCTCGAAGACGGTTCGACGCTCGAAGCGGAGTACCTCCTCGTGGCCGTCGGCCGTGGCCCGGTCACCGAGGGCTTCGGATTCGAAGAGCAGGGCATCCCGATGGATCGCGGATTCGTCCTGGCCAACGAGCGCCTGCACACCGGCGTCGGCAACATCTACGCCTGCGGCGATATCGTTCCCGGACTCCAGCTCGCTCACCGTGCATTCGGTCAGGGCATCTTCATCGCCGAGGAGATCGCCGGGCTGTCACCGGCTCCCGTCGTCGAATCGGGCATCCCACGCGTGACGTACTGCGAGCCGGAGATCTTCTCCGTCGGACTCTCCTCTGCTCAGGCCGAAGAGAAGTACGGCAAGGATCAGGTCGAAGCACTCGAGTACAACCTCGGCGGCAACGGCAAGTCCGTGATTCTGGGCACCACTGGCCTGATCAAGGTCATCCGTGAGAAGGACGGCCCGGTCGTGGGCGTCCACGGAATCGGTGCGCGTCTGTCCGAGCAGGCCGGTGAAGCTCAGCTCATCGTCAATTGGGAAGCATTCCCCGAGGAAGTCGCGCAGCTCATCCACGCGCACCCCACGCAGAACGAAGCGCTCGGCGAGGCCCACCTGGCCCTGGCCGGAAAACCCCTGCACTTCCACTCATAAGATCCGAGGAGACGAAAACTCATGTCGAATTCCGTTCAGATGCCGGCTCTCGGCGAGTCGGTCACCGAGGGCACTGTCACTCGCTGGCTCAAGGAAGTGGGCGAAGAAGTCGAGGTAGACGAGCCATTGCTCGAGGTGTCGACCGATAAGGTCGACACGGAGATCCCCAGCCCGTACGCAGGCACGCTCGAGAAGATCCTCGCCGAAGAAGACGACGTGGTCGAGGTCGGCGGCGACCTCGCCTACATCGGCGACGGCAGCGGTGCCTCCTCCGAGGACGAGGCACCGGCCGAGGAGCCCGCTGAGGAAACCACCGAGGAGCCGGCAGAGGCCCCGGCCGAAGAAGCTCCCGCCGAAGAGGCACCAGCAGCTGAAGAGGCACCCGCGGAGGAATCCGCTCCTGCCTCTTCGGATTCCGGTTCGTCCGAAGGCACCGAAATCACAATGCCCGCACTCGGCGAGTCCGTCACCGAAGGCACCGTGACCCGCTGGCTCAAGGAAGTCGGCGAAGAGATCGAGGTCGACGAACCGCTCCTCGAGGTCTCGACCGACAAGGTCGACACCGAGGTCCCCTCCCCCGTCGCCGGAGTCGTTCAGGCTCACCTGGCGGAAGAGGACGACACCGTCGAGGTCGGCGCGCCGCTGGCCCGCATCGGCTCCGGTGCCCCGACCGAATCCGCACCGGCTGAGGAAGCACCGAAGGAAGAGGCTCCCGCTCAAGAGGCTCCGAAGCAGGAAGCACCCAAGCAGGAGGCACCCGCTGAGGAAGCTCCCAAGCAGGAGGCACCCGCTGAGGAAGCTCCCAAGCAGGAGGCACCCGCTGAGGAAGCTCCCAAGCAGGAAGCACCGAAACAGGAATCAGCTCCCAAGCCCGCCGTGACAGAATCGGCGCAGTCCGCTTCGGCCGCGCAGGCCGAGGAGCCGGTGGAAGCCGCCTCGCAGGCCCCTGCCGCAGCCGACACCGTGGGCGAGAACGCCGCCTACGTCACTCCCCTCGTGCGCCGTCTGGCTCGCGAGAAGGGTGTCGACCTTTCGCAGGTCACCGGCACCGGAGTGGGCGGTCGCATCCGCAAACAGGATGTCGAGACGGCCGCGAAGAACGGCCCTGCCGCCGCACCGGCTGCTCAGGCCGGCGCGCGACCGGAGCTCCCAAGGCTCCGTTCAAGGTCGAGATCCCCGAGGAAGTCGCGAAGCTGCGCGGCACCACGGAGAAGGCTTCGCGCATCCGCCAGACCATCGCCAAGCGCATGAGCGAGTCCCTCGATGTCTCCGCTCAGCTCACGCAGGTCATCGAAGTGGACATGTCTCGCGTCGTGAAGCTGCGCAAGGCCAACAAGGAAGCGTTCCAGGCCAAGCACGGTTCCAAGCTGACCTACCTGCCGTTCTTCGCGAAGGCCATCGTCGAGGCGCTGCAGGTGCACCCGAAGGTCAACGCCCAGTACGATCTCGAGACGCAGCAGATCACCTACTTCGATCATGAGCACCTGGCTGTCGCGGTCGACACCCCGCGCGGACTGCTCGTGCCCGTGATCAAGGATGCCGGTGACCTGAGCGTCGCAGGTCTGTCGAAGGCCATCGACGATGTCGCTGACCGGACCCGCAACAACAAGATCATGCCGGACGAGCTCTCGGGCGGAACCTTCACGGTGACGAACATCGGTTCCGTCGGTGCGCTGTTCGACACACCGATCATCAACCAGCCGCAGATGGGCATCATCGGCACGGGTGCGATCGTGCGTCGTCCCATTGCCGTGCAGACGGCCGATGGCGACGAGGCGATCGCCATCCGTGACATGGTGTACCTGCCGTTGAC
The DNA here is from genome assembly GCF_057364765.1 of Brevibacterium sp. LAARM3_SD1. NCBI lineage: Bacteria > Bacillati > Actinomycetota > Actinomycetes > Micrococcales > Brevibacteriaceae > Brevibacterium > Brevibacterium sp. LAARM3_SD1. Next base: position 43,063 of record NZ_JBNFOL010000032.1, read on the forward strand.
CTACAACCACCAGCTGGTCGACGGTGCGGATGCAGGACGCTTCCTGCAGACCATCAAGGCACGTCTGGAAGAAGGCAACTTCGAGGCCGATCTCGACCTCTGAGCCTGACTCTTCCGCACACCGTTCGAGGGGCGACCATTCGTGGTCGGCCCCTCGGGTCATTTACGGCTTTGCGACCTCGCGGACCTCTGCGACAAGCCATCGTTCCCCGACCCTCTGCAGCTCGAACTCGACCGATTGCGCAGCGAACTCCTGCAGAGCATCACCGCTGCCCGCGCTCGAATGCATGAGCGCCGCGGCGACCACCCGGTCAGAGTCGGTCGCGACGATCTTCACGTCCTCGACGTCGATCGAATAGTCGGAGTCCGCATACGCGGCAGGATCGATGAGCTCATCCGCTGCAGCCGCGGCGGATTCGGGCACCGTCAGTGCCTGCAGAGCCGCGGAATCGCCGTCGCTGAGAGCCCTTGCTCGCGACTCACACAGCTGTTCGAGGACGCCGGTGACGTCCTCGACATCCATCGCTGCAGTCGGCTCGGGCGACGAGTCCGCTGCCTGGCCGGATGAGGCCTCCCCGCCCCTCACAGCTGCCGTATTCGACCATGAGGTCCAGACGACGATTCCGCCGAAAAGCGTCAGACACACGGCGACGCTGATGAGCAGGGTGCTGCGGCCGAAGAGCCGTGGCCGCCCACGGTCTCGGTCCCGGTTCCGGATCCGCGACCACCGCGACTCCACGGCACTGAGCACCGTTGTCCACGGATGGCGTCGCCCGTCCGATCGCCTCCGTTCCCGTCTCGAGTGGCGCGAGTTCTTCGCGACAGCACGCAGCGGGGACACTCCCCCGCCGCGCAGAGGCGGAGCCGGTGTGCCGAGCGTCGACCCGTGGCCCTCACTCGAGTCGCGGTTCGGTCTGAGTCCGGATGCCGCGCGCAGTCGGGCTGTGAGCGCCGATTCCGGTGCGGTTCCGCTCTCGGCCGGGACAAGCGGCAGTGCAGCGGGACGGTCGAGGGTACGGAGGGAATCGGCCGCCTCGGCGAGGGCGGTGCTCAAACCGACATCGGACGCAGCTTCGTCGAGAAGTTCGGCGACGAGCGTTCGCAGAGCCGTCGACGATTCGGTCAGCGCGAGATCGACGGGCAGCAGCACCTCGGCCCACGGGCGCCCGTACACGGCGTGGTAGATCATCTCCCCCACTGCTCTGCGCGAGGTCGTCACCGGCGCTGCCCGGACACCGGGGATGATCACCGGCCGACCGTCCGCGTCGAGCGCGAACGCGGACAGAGTGAGCCGATATTGCGGGCGCGTGCACGTTTGCAGCTGTTCGATGATGCCGAGGAACAGGGTGCACAGCTCGGCCTCGGTCAGTCCCTGATATGCGCGGACGACGTCGATTACGAGCCCGCCGGGCGATGCGGGGACGACGAGAACGGAACGGGCACCAGTGGGAAGAGCCACCTCGGTGAGGGCAAGGACGCGGGGATCATCGGCATCGAAATCATTGTGGACGACGCCCCACGCGCTCCGGCCGTCGGAATCGACGATCCGGTGGATATTGTCAGCGATCGTTACTTGGAACTCCCATGTCATCGTTCGTCATCTCCATTGATGATGTTTCATATCGTTTGATGATGTTCAATCATTCTGCCTGCAGTGGTCGTGTGTCAAGGGCCACAGCCTCGGTGGCGGTCGCCGGATGTAATTGGAAACAAATTGAACACTGGGGTGAAGAGTCATAGTGTGGAGCCATGCCCCTGGCCACAGAAACGCTCGGGTTCGCCCCAGTCCTCTCGGACTATCGGCAGACTTGGGAATTGCAGAAGAGATATCACGAAGAAGTGCTCGCAGGAGATCGTCGATCGACGATCCTGCTCCTCGAACATTCGCCGGTCTATACGGCCGGGAAGCGCACCGAGGACTTCGAGCGGCCGACCGACGGCACCGACGTCATCGACGTCGACCGCGGCGGGAAGATCACCTGGCACGGCCCCGGGCAGCTTGTCGCGTACTGCATCTACAAGCTCAATGACCCCAAAGAGGTGCGGCTCTTCGTGTCCCAGCTCGAAGACGCGATGATCCGGCTGCTCTCCGAACACGAGATCGAAGCGACCACGATCGAGGGCCGCGCCGGTGTCTGGCTGGAGGGCGACGAACTCCGTCGCGACCGCAAGATCGGCGCGATCGGCATCCGCATCCACGAAGGCGTGACGATGCACGGGTTGGCCCTGAACTGCAGCAACGACCTCGGCGCCTATGAATCGATCATCCCCTGTGGGATCACCGACGCCGACACCACGTCCATCAGTGCAGAACTCGGTCGCACCGTCACTCCGGAAGATGTGGCACAGCGACTCGACGACATCCTGCACGAGACCATCACCGCATAGGAGAACTCAGATGACGATCGCACCAGAGGGCCGCCGCATGCTCCGCGTCGAGGCCCGCAACTCCGAGACTCCGATCGAGGACAAGCCGGCCTGGATCAAGGCGAAGGCGCATATCGGTCCCGAGTACACTGCGCTGAAGTCGCTCGTGCGCAAGCAGGAGCTGCACACGGTGTGCGAAGAGGCCGGCTGCCCGAACATCTTCGAATGCTGGGAGGACCGCGAAGCGACCTTCCTCATCGGCGGCGAACAGTGCACCCGGCGCTGTGACTTCTGCCAGATCGACACCGGCCGACCGGCCGAATTCGATGCTGACGAGCCTCGCCGTGTGGCCGCCTCGGTGGCGGAGATGGGTCTGCGCTACTCGACGATCACCGGCGTGGCCCGCGACGACCTCGAAGACGGCGGCGCCTGGCTCTATGCCGAGACGGTGCGTCAGATCCACGACCTTTCCTACGTCGACGGGCGCGGCACCGGTGTCGAGCTGCTCATCCCGGATTTCAACGCCAAACCGGACCAGCTGGCCGAGGTATTCTCCTCCCGCCCCGAGGTGCTCGCGCACAATGTCGAGACGGTTCCGCGCATCTTCAAGCGGATCCGCCCTGCGTTCCGCTACGAGCGGTCGCTGTCGGTGATCACCCAGGCCCGCGAGTCCGGTCTGGTGACGAAGTCGAACCTCATCCTCGGAATGGGCGAGACGAACGACGAGATCATCTCCGCACTGCAGGACCTGCACGATGCCGGCTGCGACCTCATCACGATCACGCAGTACCTCCGCCCGTCTCCCCGTCACCATCCCGTCACCCGCTGGGTGAAGCCCGCCGACTTCGTCATGCTGCGCGATGCTGCAGAGGAGATCGGCTTCCTCGGCGTCATGTCGGGCCCGCTGGTGCGTTCGTCGTACCGTGCCGGTCGCCTGTGGGCCACAGCCATGCGCCGCCGCGGCGAGGAGATCCCCTCGCATCTGGCGCACCTGGACAAGCACACGCCCGCCAAACAGGAGGCACAGGCCGTTGTGGATACCTTCGGCCCCGGCGAAGAGGTAGACTTGACTGCTGAGCAATGAGCGTCGGCCTCCCCCTGATCGCCGGAGGCGACGCCGCAACGCCCCTCAAGAGCAAGTGAGAGAATGAGCGAAGAACCGCGTAAGGGACTCTTCCGGCGCAAGCCGAAAGATCCGAACAAGAAGCCCGGCCGACTGGCGCAGATGCGTCAGGTCTACGAGCTGTCCGCCAAACACAACAAAGCGACCCCGTGGCTGCTGGCTGCGGCCGTGCTCGGCTGCACGATCGTCGGCCTCCTCATCGGTCTGCTCATCGGCGGCACTACCGCGATCTTCACGACCATCCTCGGCTTCATGGTCGGTCTGCTGCTGGGCATGTTCATGCTCGGACGCTTCGCCGAGACCGCCGCATTCGCTCAGATGGACGGACAGCCCGGAGCCTTCGGTGCCGTCCTCAACACCGCTCGTCGCGGATACCTCATGGACGAGAAGCCAATCGCCGTCGACCCGAAGAGCCGGGACCTCGTGTTCCGCTCGACCGGTCGTGCCGGTGTCGTCCTGCTCAGCGAAGGACCGAAGGGCCGCAGCGCGAAGCTGCTGGCCAAGGAGAAGAAGCGTCACGAGCGCATCCTCCCCAACGTCCCGGTCCACACCTTCCAGGGCGGCAAGGAAGAGGGCCAGCTGGCGATGAAGCAGGTCGTCCCGGCAGTGCAGAAGCTGCCGCGCAAGCTCAACCGCGCCGAGGTCCTGGCCGTGCGCAATCGTCTGGCCGCTCTGGGAACGCAGGGTTCGCGCCCGCCGATCCCGAAGGGCATCGACCCGAACAAGGCCCGCCCGAACCACAAGGCCATGCGCGGACGCTGATCCGCAGATTCCCTGCTTAGGGTAAACGGAAGCGGCGCCGACTCGGAGTGAGTCGGCGCCGCTTCCGTGTCCCCACCTATCTATCCCCAATTACTACCTGACGGCGGCTCAGCAACCTCGCGCCAGGTTGCTGAGCCGCC
>NZ_JBNFOL010000033.1:0-43377 GCF_057364765.1 Brevibacterium sp. LAARM3_SD1
TGACGGCGGCCCAGATACCTCGCGCGAGGTTGCTGGGACGCCGGTCCGCAGGTAGCAATCAGTGGATGAGGGTGGTGATGACGTCGAAGCCGAGTTTGAGGATGAGGGCGGAGACGACGATGACGAAGACGACGCGGACGAACCCCGAGCCCTTCGCCAGCGCGGTGCGGGCGCCGAAGATTCCGCCGGTGACATTGCCGACGGCCATGATCACGCCCAGCAGCCAGACGACCTGACCGTCGGGGATGAAGTAGACGAGCGCACCGAAGTTCGTCGCCCAGTTGATGACCTTCGCCGTGGCCGAGGCCTGCAGGAACGAGAATCCGATGATCGAGACGAAGGCGATGACGAGGAACGATCCCGTCCCCGGCCCGAGCACTCCGTCGTAGATGCCGATGACGAGCCCGATCAGCCACGACAGCGCGTGGTGGCGTTTCGACGATTCCCCGAAGCGCAGCGTGGCATCGGCGCCGAGGCTCGGGTTGAGCACGGTGAAGATCCCGACGCCGATGAGCGCCACCAGGATGATCGGGGTGAACGCGTCGCTGGGCACCAAGGTCGCGAGCTTCGCCCCGAGCACGGCGCCTAAGAACGCCGAGGCTGCCGCCGGGATCGTCGCCGACCGGTCCGGGGTGATCTTGCGCAGATAGGTGACCGCCGAGGCGGTCGTGCCCGCAATCGACCCGATCTTGTTCGTCGCGACCGCTTGGACGGGGCTCATCCCCGGCACCAGCAGCAGCGCGGGCAGCTGGATCAGACCGCCCCCGCCGACTACGGCATCGATCCACCCGGCGAGGACTCCCGCGGCGAGCAGCCACAGGACCATCGTCCACGTGACGTCGATGCCACCGGCGAGGGCTTCGAACACCGAGGCGGCTCAGGCGTTCTGGTCGGCGCTGATCGCCGCGTCGGCCGCGGCTGCGGCCTTCGCGTACGCCTCACGTACACGTGCCACGGTGGTGGGCACCACCTCGGCGACGGGCTGGTCGGACTTCTCCCCGGCCAACCGGTCGCGGACCTCGACGACGCCTTCGGCCAGACCGCGGCCGGCGACGATGACGGTGGGGATGCCGATGAGCTCGGCATCGGCGAACTTGAATCCGGGCGAGACCTTGTTGCGGTCATCGAGCAGGACGCTGACACCTTCGGCTTCGAGTTCGGCCGTCATCGTCTCGGCGGCCTGCGCGATCTCCTCACCCTTGCCGGCGACGATGATGTGCACATCGGCCGGGGCCAGGTGCTGAGGCCACAGAAGTCCGTCCTCGGAGTGGTATTCCTCGGCAATGCACGCCATGACGCGGGTGACGCCGAGGCCGTAGGAGCCCATGGTCACGGTCGTCGCCTTGCCGTTCTGGTCGAGGACCTTGAGGTCGAGGGAGTCGGCGTACTTACGTCCGAGCTTGAAGATCTGACCGATCTCGACACCGCGGGCCAGCTCCAACGGTCCGGAACCGTCCGGTGCCGGATCGCCGAGGACGACCTGGGCGGCTTCGATCGTGCCGTCGGCGACGAAGTCCCGTCCGGCGACGAGGTCGAAGACGTGGCGGCCGGGCTGGTTGGCTCCGGTGATCCAGCGGGTGCCGTCGACGACGCGGGGGTCCAGCAGATAACGGATCTTCGAGGGCGATTCGAGGCCGAGGACCGGCGCATCGAGCGAGTTTCCGGGCCCGATGTAGCCCTTGACGAGCTCCGGGTGGGCGGCGAGATCCTCAGGCGTGGCGGCTTCGAGGTCGACCTCTCCGTCGCCGAGCATTCCGGTGCCGGCGGCGCGGTCGAGATCGACTTCGCGGTCACCGGGCAGACCGATGACGACGATCTCGCGGGTGCCGTCGGGGTGGGTGACGGCGCAGACGACGTTCTTCAGCGTGTCTGCGGCGGTCCATTCGCGATCGGTGCGCGGGTGCGATGCGTTCGCAGCGGCCACGAGGGTCTCGATGGTCGGGGTGTCAGGGGTGTCCTCGACATGCGCGGCGGGCGACTGCGAGTAGGGAATCGCCTCGGGCACGATCGAGGTCACGGCCTCGACGTTCGCGGCATATCCGCCCGGGGACTTCACGAAGGTGTCCTCTCCGACCTCGGAGGGGTAGATGAACTCTTCTGTTCCGGAGCCGCCCATGGCGCCCGGGGTCGCCTTGACCGGCAGGCACGGCAGGCCGAGTCGGGCGAAGGCACGCAGGTAGGCCACGCGCATGGCCTCGTAGGAGGCGTCGAGTCCGGCGTCGTCGATGTCGAAGGAGTAGGCGTCCTTCATGATGAATTCGCGGCCGCGCAGCAGACCGGCGCGCGGACGAGCCTCGTCGCGGTACTTCGTCTGGATCTGGTAGATCGACAGCGGCAGGTCTTTGTACGAGGAGTAGAGGTCCTTGACCAGGAGGGTGAAGACCTCCTCATGGGTGGGGGCGAGGATGTAGTCGTTCTCGCGGCGGTCCTTGAGGTGGAAGAGGTCGGGTCCGAAGGCCTCCCACCGACCGGACTTCTTGTACGGATCGGCGGGCAGCAGGCCCGGGAAGTGGACTTCCTGGGAGCCGGCGAGCGCCATCTCTTCGCGCACGATGGCCTCGATCTTGCCGAGCACGGCCAGTCCCAGCGGCAGCCACGTGTAGATTCCCGGTGCCGACCTGCGGATGTATCCGGCACGGTGCAGCAGTTTGTGGCTGGCCACCTCGGCGCCGACCGGGTCCTCCTTCTGGGTTCGCACGAACAGGGACGACATGCGCAGGGCCATGGGTAAATCTCCTCAACTTGTCAAGACTCAGATCGAACACTATCGCACGCGGGCGAGCCGGAGGGAATCGGTGCGGGCGCGGATTCGTCACCTGGGGGAAGAGAATTAGACTGGGGGCTGCAGCACCGAAGCCCAGCATCGGTCGGGGCCGTCCGGAACCCCGGCCGGTCCCCGCTGAGATGACGAGTCCGAACGATACGAAGAGCATGCCTGATCCCAGCCAACTCACGCAGTTCCCGCGGCCCTCGGTCGCGGTCGACACCGCGGTCCTCTGCCCCGTGCCCGGCCGTGGCCTGCATGTTCTCATGACCCATCCCGGGGACGGGGTGTGGCAGCTGCCCGGGTCGATCCTGCGTCCGCAGGAACGCCTCGCCGAGGCGGTCGCCCGCTGTCTTCGTGAGAAGGCCCGCCTCGTCGACCGCGCTCCCGTCCAGCTGCACGTATTCGACCAGCCCGACCGTGATGATCGCGGCTGGGTCATCTCCGTGGCCCACCTCGATGTCCTCTCCGCCGCTGATGTCGGACTCGCCGAGGATGGCGGTCCAGGTGAGCAGGATACGGAAGACGCACCCACCGAGGCGGCCGTCGCGGATTCGTCTGCACCAGGTACCGATGACACCCCCGCCGAGGCGGCCATCCCCGAAACCGCCGACGCTGAGCTGCCGGAGTCGGATTCCGATCACCCGGACTCCCCCGTCCACCGACGGAAGCTCGTTCCCGTCCACGACGTCGGCGAGCTCAGTGCCGAACATCAGGAGATCGTCCGCGTGGCCGTGCACCGACTGCGGGCGTTCCACGAGCGCACCCCGGATCCCTTCGGACTGCTGGAGAAGGAGTTCTCGCTGCGTCAGCTGCGCGAACTCCACGAGATCGTCGCCGGTGAGAGCCTGCAGGCCGATACGTTCCGCCGCACCATGCTGCCGCTGCTCGACCCCACCGGGGAAGCTGTCAGCCAGGGACGAGGCCGTCCCGCGCAGACATTCACCCGGCGCTCGGCTCTGGCGCTGCGTGCCGACACCCGGGTCCAGGTCCCCGAGGGACCCCGACGGGAGTGAGATGACGGAGATCAACCGAGACGCGGACAAACACATGCGCGTCGACGTGTGGCTGTGGACGACGCGGATGTTCAAGACCCGCAATCTCGCCACTCAGGCCTGCCGCGGCGGGCATGTACAGGTCGACGGTCAGCGGGTCAAGGCCGCGCAGAAAGTGAACATCGGCCAAGAGGTGCGGGTGCGCAAGGCCGGCTCCGAGTTCATCTGGAAGATCACCGGCTTCATCCCCACGCGGATGCAGGCCTCCATCGCCGTTCAGTGCTATGAGGACCTCACTCCCCCGCCCGATCCCGCGCTGCGCGGGTTCGTGCCCCGGCGTGACAAGGGTCTGGGACGTCCGACGAAGAAGGACCGTCGGGAGATGGAGAAGTTCCTCGGCGATATGGCCAAGCCGCAGTCGCGCAACCGCCGCGACTGACATCCCGACCTCTCAGTACATGACGGTGGCGAAGGTTCCGACCTGTTCGAAGCCGACGCGGGCATACATGCGCAGCGCCGTCTCGTTGTAGTCGTTGGCGTACAGGCTCACTGTGGAATGGCCCTTGTCGCGGGTGCGTTGGACGACTGCTGCCATGCCGGCGGCCCCGAGACCCTGGTTGCGCACCTCGGGGTGGACCCACACGCCTTGGACCTGGACGATGCGGCGGGCACGGATGCCGATATCGGCCTTGAACAGCACCTGTTCGTCCTGTTCGGTGGCCGGCCAGTGGGGAACTGCGCCTCCCTGCGGCAGGGTCGACGAGATCCGGGCGTAGCAGTTCTTGCCGCGGATGATTCCGCGCACTCGCGACAGGTATCCGGCGGTGCCGTCCTCGATCGGTGAGAATCCGACCTCTTTGGTGAACATGTCGACGCTGGCGGGAAACACCGCGCCGAGGTCGTCGAGGGTCACTCGATGCACGTGCTCATCCGGGGTCACCTGCGGGTCGGAGCTGATGGCCAGCAGCGGCTGCCGTTCGCGCACTCCGCGCGCTCGGCCCCAATTGAGTCGCTGCTGCAGGTCGAGGATGACGGACCGGTTGCCGATGAGTGAGCAGGACACGCGTCCGTCGGCGTTGAGTTTGCGGGCGAGCACTTCGTTCGTCGCCGGGGTCGCCGCGACCGGGATGATGTTGCCGCCCACCCAGTAGGCGGCGACGGGCCGGTCGCCGTCGAAGATTCCGTACAGCGTGCCGGCCGGGGACCCCACCCGGGCCGTGCCCGTGACTTCGAGCAGGGAGATGAGGTAGACGTTCTCGCAGGGGTTGCGCGCAAGCAGGTCCGTCAGCCACCGAGTGTGCTGATGTTCCAGTCGTGCGATCCTCAGCGCCATGTGCCCCTGAACTCTTTCTCAGCCGTGAGCATGGGCCAATGGCTGGACCATGTCTCTGTTCGTCCTCACAAGGTATCGCACCTACCCGACGGTGACTTCAGGCGGCCCCGACGCAGCACCGGATGGCTGCCCCGCTGCCTCCTCGGCGATCCGGTTGGCCTCGTGGATGAGGGTCTCGACGATCTCGGATTCGGGCACGGTTCGGATGACCTCGCCCTTGACGAAGATCTGCCCCTTGCCGTTGCCGCTGGCCACACCGAGGTCGGCATCGCGGGCCTCACCGGGGCCGTTGACGACGCACCCCATGACGGCCACACGCAGCGGCACCTCCATGCCTTCGAGGCCTTCGGTGACGCGTTCGGCGAGCGTGTACACGTCCACCTGCGCGCGCCCACAGGACGGGCAGGAGACGATCTCGAGCTTCCGTGGCCGCAGGTTGAGGGATTCGAGGATCTGATTGCCGACCTTGACCTCCTCGGCGGGAGGCGCGGACAGCGACACCCGGATGGTGTCACCGATCCCCTCGGCCAGTAGGTGACCGAACGCCGTGGCAGACTTGATCGTGCCCTGAAAAGCGGGTCCCGCCTCGGTGACGCCGAGGTGGAGCGGCCAATCGCCGCGCTCGGCGAGCAGTTCGTAGGCGCGGACCATGATCACCGGGTCATGGTGTTTGACGGAGATCTTGAAGTCATAGAACCCGTGCTCTTCGAACAGGGACGCCTCCCACAGCGCTGATTCGACGAGCGCCTCGGGCGTCGCTCTGCCGTACTTGTCCATCAGTCGTTTGTCGAGCGATCCGGCGTTGACGCCGATACGGATGGACACGCCCGCCTCGGCGGCGGCCTTCGAGATCTCTTTGACCTGGTCGTCGAATTTGCGGATGTTGCCGGGATTGACGCGCACGCCCGCACAGCCGGCATCGATGGCGGCGAAGACGTACTTGGGTTGGAAGTGGATATCGGCGATGACGGGAATCTGCGATTTGCCGGCGATGATCGGCAGAGCCGCGGCGTCGTCGGCGGTGGGGCAGGCCACGCGCACAATATCGCAGCCGGCGGCGGTGAGTTCGGCGATCTGCTGCAGCGTCCCATTGATGTCCGTCGTCTGCGTCGTCGTCATCGACTGCACGCTCACCGGGGAATCGGATCCGACCCCGACCTTTCCGACATTGATCTGCCTCGTCTTCCTCCGCGGAGCAAGCACGGGAGGCGGTGGGGCGGGCATTCCGAGATTGACCGATGTCACGAAGGATCCCTTCAGTCGGGCTGCTGACCAGCCACAATGTCCGAGCCGGCGCCGATGCGGGACCCGGATTGTGCGAACCATCACCATTGTAGGACCTCCCACTGACACACCACTGTGCGTCCGCAGGGCGCATCCCGTGACGCCACCCGCAGCGCCGCCACCGCCCCACCGGCCCGGCTCGCGTTTCACCGGCCGACGGTAGTGTGAAGGTGACGTGAAGCCTGCACGAAGGAGCGAACTGTGAGCACACCCGGATTCGTCGAACCCGATGTCGAGGCGATGACCGCGGCCCTCGACGCCGAAGCACAGAAGCTCAACGACCAGGGCGGGTCCCTGGCCTGGGGAATCTTTCGCCGAGGCGGCCCTGCCCGAACCGCGAACGCCGACGTCCCGTACCGGATCGCTTCGATGACGAAGTCCTTCACCGCCGCGGCCATCGGGTTGCTCGCCGCGGACGGGCTCGACCTCGACGAGTCGTTCGGTGCCCTGCTCCCTGAACTGGCTGATACGGCCATCGCCGACCGCACCTGCCGACAGGCCCTGACGATGAGCACCGGGTTCACGAAGGACGATCCCTGGGCCGACCGGATGGAGGCGATGACTCCGGCCGAGCTCACCGACTGGGTGCACCGAGGTGCGATCGCCTGCGCCCCCGCCGACACCGGCTATGAGTATTCGAACCTCGGCTATGCCCTGCTCGGCATGGTCGCCGAGGCGGTCGCGGGCAGGACCTTCACCGAGTTCGCGTCCACAGAGGTCTTCGGACCCCTGAAACTGGAGCGCACCGGTTTCGACCACACCGTTTTCCCGGACCTTGCTCCCGGTCACCGCGTTGACCTCAATGGCGGCCTCCACCCGGCCGAGCTCACCGGTCCCGGGGTCTTCTCCCCGATCGGCGGGGTCATCTCCACCGTGAACGACATCGGCACATGGATGGACGCGCATCTCGACGCTCTCGAACGCATGGATACCTACGAACTCGCGTCTCGATCGCGGATCCTCACCGACAACCAGCAGCCACGACGGACCATGGAGGTCCAGAGGAGCGACCATCACGCGGAGTCGCTCAGCTACGGGCACGGGCTCGAGACACGTCTGGACACGCGTTTCGGTCGCGTCGTCTGCCATTCCGGCGGCTACCCCGGGTACGGCTCACATATGCGCTGGTTCCCGGATCTCGGGATGAGCATCGTCGCCCTCGGCAACACAACGTACTATCCGGCGCAGCGCGTCGTCCAGGACGCACTCGATCTCGGCTGGGCGGCGGCCACGGGACGACCGGGCACCCGACTGGAACGTCGGACCACCTCGGCACCGGTGCCCCGCTACCCCGCGGCCAGGGCCCAGATCGACACCGTCATAGCGGCGGCGAACCTCGTCAACAACTTCGACGACAACCTCGCCGAGGCGATCTTCTCGATGAACATGGACCTCGACGAACCCCGCGACGAGCGGCGGGAGCGCTTCGCACGGTGGCGAACGGAGAAGCAGCTCGACCGTCCCCTCACCGAGGCGGACCTCACGATGGTCTCCCCTTTGCGCGGAATCGTCACGGTGCCGAGTAAGGCAGAGGCGAAGGCCACGATCACGGTCGGACTCAATCACCTCGGCGAGGTGCAGGCGATCACCCTCAGTTCCTGAGCCCTCCTGCCGCCCGGAAACTAACCCCCGGAGTTGAAGATCGCGTCGAGGGTGATGGGTTTGACCAGGTCGACGTAGACGAGCAGCGCCGTCATGCACAGCATCAGTCCGATGCACACATACGTCAGCGGCAGCAGCTTCGCAGTGTCGAAGGGGCCGACGAGTCCGCGTCCGCGCCACCGGTTGATGCGGCGGCGCGCACCTTCGTAGAGGCCCACGGCGATGTGCCCGCCGTCGAGAGGCAGCAGCGGGATCATGTTGAACGCGAAGAGGAAGATGTTGAGCGAGCCGAGCATGCCCAGCCCCATCTGCGCCTTGTCAATGACGTCGATCTGGTCGGTTGACACGATCTCTCCGGCGATACGCCCGACGCCGACCATGCCGACGAGTCCCTCGGCGTCGCGATCCTTCGTGCCGACCGCCACCTCGCCGATGTCGACGAGTTTGACCGGCAGGGTGATGATCGCGTGGAACACACCGCTCACCTGGTCCCACACGGCTCCGGGGAACTCCCCGAGCGGCAGGGACTGACGTTCCTGCACCGGTCCGACGCCGAAGAATCCCTGGGTCTCCGTCTGCGGGGTCCCGTCCGCGTTGACCATGGCCTTGCCGTTCTCGTCGACCTTCGGCCGTTCGGTGGCGATGATCGGCACGGTCACTGTCTGGGACTGACCGTCGCGGATGAAGTCGACGTCGACGCGTTCGCCGGCATGGTCCTTGATGACCGAGGACAGCTGGTCCCAGTCGTTCGTCTCGGTGCCGGCGATCGCGGTGATCTCATCCCCCGGTTTGATCCCGGCTTCCCACGCAGGGGTGAGCTGATCGTCGTCACGGCAGGTGTTCTGCTCCGAGGCGGGACGCTGCTGCGCTTCGGAGGCGGGCACCGCACATTCGACGACGGTCTGGACGGTCGTCGTCGGGGTGATCACACCGATGCCCAGCAGCGAGATTCCCATGATGAGGATGCCCAGGACGAGGTTGACGAAGGGACCAGAGAACATGACGACGAGCCGTTTGGGCACGCTGAGCGCATAGAACGTCCGGTGCTCCTCCCCCGGCTCGATCTCCTGGTTCGAGAACTCCCGGGCATCGGCCATCGTGTCCTCGAACAGCCGCCCCTTCCGCTTCTTCCGGTCCCGGCGCAGCGGAGCGGCGACGCCGCTGGCACTGCCGCCCTTCTGCGCCGCGACGGCTCCCTCATGGCGAGCCTTCGTCGCCTCCTCGGGCGGATACATTCCCGGCATCGCGATGAACCCGCCCAGCGGGAACGCTTTGATGCCGTACTCGGTCTCACCGCGGCGGAAGGAGAACAAGGTCGGTCCGAAGCCGACCATATAGTGCGTGACTTTGACCCCGAACCTCTTCGCCGGGGTGAGGTGGCCGAGTTCGTGCAGCGCAATCGAGATCGAGATGCCGATGAGGAAGAGGATGATCCCGACGATGTAGAGCACAACTGTCATCGGCGGCCTCCGTTCTGATCGGCGACATCGGCGCGAGCGAAGTCGCGTGCCCATGCGTCGGCGGCCAGCACGGTCTCGACCGTATGCTCGGCCGCCGGTTCGTGAGCGGCCAAAGCACGGGCCAGACCTTTGTCGATTCCGGTGAAGGCGATGTCGCCGGCGATGAATGCGGCGACGAGCTCCTCATTGGCGGCGTTGAGCACCGCCGGATAGCTGCCACCCTTTCGGCCGGCGTCGATGGCCAGACCGAGCGCGGGAAAGGCGAGATGGTTGACCGGTTCGAATGACCAGTGCATGGGCTGTCCCCAGTTGTGCGGGACGGCTCCCGAGGTCAAACGCCTCGTCGTTCCGTCGTCCTGGGTGCCCAGAGCGTAGGAGATCGGCAGGCGCATATCCGGCGGGGAGATCTGTGCGATCGTCGAAGCATCGGCGAATTCGACCATCGAATGGATCTGCGACTGCGGATGCACGACGACTTCGATGTGGTCGAAGTCGATGCCGAAGAGCAGGTGCGCTTCGATGACTTCGAGGCCCTTGTTGACCAGGGTCGCCGAGTTGATGGTGATCATCGACCCCATCGACCACGTGGGATGGTTGAGCGCCTGAGCGGGAGTGACCCGACGCAGGGCATCACGGGTCATGCCGCGGAAGGGCCCGCCCGAGGCGGTGATGATGAGTTTGCTGACTTCTCCGTGCGTGCCGGCGCGCAGCGCCTGGGCGATGGCGGAGTGCTCGCTGTCGACCGGTACGAGTCGTGCGCCGGAGGCACGAGCGGCGTCGAGCACAATGGATCCGCCGATGATGAGCGATTCCTTGTTCGCCAGGGCCACATCCGTGCCGCGGTCGAGAGCGGCCAGGGTTGCGCCGAGGCCGGCGGCACCGGTGATCGCGTTGAGGACCATGTCCGCGTCCAAGCCCGCGACCGCCTCGGCGGCGTCGACACCTAAGTGGATGGCTTCGACGGGATCGGCGATGCCCCGCTCGGCAGCCATCTCGGTCAGCCGCGCACGCACCTCGGCTTCGCCTCCGGCTGGTGGGATCGTGAGCCCGATGACGGGGACGTGGAAATCGAGGGCCTGCTCGAGCAGAAGGTCGATCTGGGTCCCGGCGGCCAAGCCGAGAACCGCGTGCTCGTCCCGGTGTTCGGCGAGGACATCAAGGGCCTGGGTGCCGACCGAACCGGTTGAGCCGACTACAATGAAACCACGTTTACTCACGCCAACCGATGATGCCAAAGTTCTCTGGGAAATGACTCGACACGGACTCGTGTGGCGCCCGACGGACCATGGTCATCTGACGCGCTTCGGGACACCGACCCTTCGAGGTGTTCGGGCAGAGTAAGTGAGTGAAGAGAATCAATGGCGAAAGAGATGGATATGAGCAAGACGCTGAGCCCTGACGACATTCTTGGACTGGATTCGGTCTTCGAACCCGATGACCTCGAATTCGCATCGATCGTGAAGAAGTGGCTGGACGAGAACGTCCGTGAGAAGATCGGCGACTACTTCCTCGACGCCACCATCCCCGCCCGCGCACTGGCCGAAGGACTCGGCGAACTCGGCCTGCTGGGCATGCACCTCGACGGCTACGGCTGCGGCGGATCGACCGCAACTCAGTACGGACTGGCCTGCCGTGAGCTCGAGGCCATCGACTCCGGTCTGCGTTCGCTGGTGTCTGTGCAGGGTTCGCTGGCGATGTTCGCCATCCACCACTGGGGATCGGAAGCGCAGAAGGAAGAATGGCTGCCGAAGATGGCCGCCGGCAAGGCCATCGGCTGCTTCGGTCTGACCGAACCCGATGTCGGCTCCGACCCGTCGGGCATGAAGACGACCGCGAAGAAGGACGGATCCGACTGGATCCTCAACGGCGCGAAGATGTGGATCACGAACTCCCCTGTCTCCGACGTCATGGTCGTGTGGGCCAAGACCGAAGAGGTCGACGACAAGGGCAAGAACGTCGTCCGCGGCTTCGTCGTCCCCTCGAACACCGAGGGTGTGCAGACTCCGGAGATCCACCGCAAGATCTCGCTGCGTGCGTCGATCACCGGTGAGATCGTCCTCGACAACGTTCGTCTCCCCGAGGATGCCATGCTGCCGAAGGCCAAGGGACTCAAGGGCCCCCTGTCCTGCCTGTCCGAGGCCCGCTACGGCATCGTCTTCGGTGTCACCGGAGCCGCCCGCGACGCGCTGCTCTCCGCTCTGGAGTACACCGGCACCCGCGTCCAGTTCGATCGCCCGCTGGCATCGTTCCAGATCACTCAGCAGAAACTCGCGAAGGCCTTCGGCCAGTACTCGCAGATCACTCTGCTCGCCGCTCACCTGGGCAAGATCAAGGACTCGGAGAAGGGTGTGCGTCCGGAGCAGATCAGCCTGGGCAAGATGGTCAACGTCGACACCGCGATGAATGTCTGCCGTGACCTGCGCGCACTGTTCGGCGGCTCGGGCATCACGAGCGAGTACCCGCCGCTGCGTCACGCGGTCAACCTGGAGACCGTGCTCACCTACGAAGGCACGCACGAAGTGCATCAGCTGACCCTGGGTCGCACGATGACCGGAATCAACGCCTTCGCCAACTGAGCGACGTCGCCTAGGCGCTGCTGAGCGCTGAGCAACCTACCGCCCGTCGAATCCGCAAGGATTCGGCGGGCGGTCTGCGTACCGACGCCACCCGCACCGACTAGTTCAACGTGCAGGCGCGCAGCCTTAAGGCCGTGCGCGTGCATTTAGAACCAGTCGGTAGGCAGCCGGGCCGGCTGAAACCACCCGACTTCAGCCGACCGTTGTCATTTCTTCCCGTGGCCCGCAGGTGCCCGTCGCAGTTCGAGGACGACGGTGTGGTCATCCTCGCCGAGGTGGCTCCGGACTTCCAGCCCTCGCGCGGTGGCGAACCCGGTGGCCTCCGCGACCTGGTCGCGGCCGAGTTCGATGAGCAGCACACCGCCCGGAGCCAACCAGTCGAGCGACTCCGCGATGAGCCGTCGAACGAGGTCGAGCCCATCGGGGCCGCCGAAGAGAGCAGTGCTCGGTTCGAAGTCGAGAGCTTCGCGCGGCAGGAAGTCGACGGCGGTGACGGGCACATAGGGCGGGACGGCCGCGATGACGTCAACGCCGCAGCGCAGCTCGTCCGGCAGTCCGTCCAGACAGTCGAGGACATGCCCTTCCACGGTGGCACCGGACTCCCCCGTCTGTGCTGAGGCTTCCACGTTCGTCACGGCGCATCGCAAAGCCTGTTCGTCGGCATCACCGAGGTGGATGACCGCATCCGGCACCAAGGCGGCCACGACGGCGGCGACGGGACCAACTCCGCAGAAGGCTTCGAGCACAATGGGTTGTGGGACCGATTGCGCTCCTGGTCCGGCGCCACTCCCCCGGTGGTCGGTCAGCTGCCTGACGGCGGCCACTGCGCGTTCGGCCAGCAGTCTTGTCCGCTGCCGTGGCACAAACACTCCGGGCTGGACACTCAATCGCAAACCGGCGAAGTCGACCCATCCGACGATCTGCTCGAGGGGCTCACCGGATACACGGCGAGCCACCAGCCCATCGAGTCTCGGCGCGGAGCCGGCGACGGCAGTTGCGGAGCCATCGACGACAGGTGCGGAGCCAGTGAAGTCAGTTGCGACCGCCGCCTCAAGGAGGATCACTGCTTCGTCTTCGGCGAAGACGCAGCCCGCCGCGCGCAGCGTGTCCACGGTCTGCGGGAAGCGCCGATCAGCCCGAGCGTCGATGTCGTCTCTCGGGTCGAAGCCCCTGGTCTGCCAGGCCTCAGGAGGCAGAGAGGACCTCGTTGCGGTACCAGTTGAGGCTCGATCCGGCTGCGATCTCACCGTCGTCGGTGAGCAACAGCGTGTGGTCGGGTGCCAGCGGTACGACAGCGGCGAATTCGACTCGGGAGTCGCGCATCGCCTGGTCGAGGTTCGCGGTCTCGGAGCCGATAGTCAGGCCGACACCTTCGAAGCGTGAACGAGTGACCCGCACTGAGGCACGGCCCGGCTCGATCGGTTCGGCAACGATTCCGTGCAGGACGATCGTGTTCTGGGCAGAATCTGCGCCGACTCCTTCGCCGGCACCAACGCCAGCACCGCCACCGTCAGTTCCGACACCCAAAGTCGCTCCGCCGGTCCCGGCGCGCAGATCCACCGGGAGTCCGATCCGGGCGGCAGCGAGCAGTCCGAGCGCCCGCGCCAAGGGCGGGACATCCTCGGCGAGGGTGAGCGTGGCACCGGATTCCGGAACCACGCCCATGGCACGCAGCACTCCGGCGAGCTTCGAGCTGCGGTCGAGTACCTCGGCGCGGTCGAGTTCGACGGGAACGGACAGCGCCTTGATCAGGCGCGGATCCGTGACTTCGCGGCCGTCGACGAGCGGTTTCTCCGGAGCCGGTCCGGTGAGCACGATGTCTTCGGCCTTGCCCATCGCGATCGGGAAGTCGAGGAGTTCGTACACCGGGTTGAGCGTGCCGGGATCGGTCGCGGTCGGGACCGCGAAGTAGTGGAAATCAGTCAACGGAAGCCATCACTTCGACGACGCGGTCGATGAACGCATCGACCTGGTCCTCGTTGTATGCCTTCTTGCCTTTCGCCGTCTTGAACAGCACGCGACGGACCTGGTCCACGCTCATCGCCACGCCCTGCGTGAAGTACGAGTTGACCTTGTCGCACATGTCGTCGACCTGGGTGATGTCGTAGCCGATGACTCCGGGAGGCGGGTTGTCGAAGCGCTCTCCGGGTTCGCGGACCAGGCGTCCCCGCAGGGACGCTGCCACACGGGTGAGCTCAGAGACCCAGGCGTCCTGACCGGACTGCGCGATCAGACGATCGCGCGCCTGCTTGGCGAATGCGTCTTCGAGACGGTCGAGTGCGGCATCGACGACGGCGACGTGGTAGCCCTTGCGGACGAGGTCGAAGCCGACCGTGCGCACCGCCCGGGAGTCGAGGTCGCCGGGCTGCGGCGTCGGCCGTTCGAAGGACTCACGTGCGCGCTTGAAGAAGCTGTCGACCTGCTTGGGGTCGTATCCGTTCTTCCAACCGGACATTCGAGGGAAAGTCGTGTCCGCCATGTCTCCTCCAGAAGCGAGTGGCTGTGGTGTTTCCACCATCTTAGATGGAAGCCGCAGAAATTGCGTGGCCGCGGTCGGCGAGTGCCGATCCGGACGTCGTTCCGGGCGTCGATCAGTCGGCTGCGGCGAGCTGTCCGCAGGCGCCGTCGATGTCGGAGCCGCGGGTATCGCGGATCGTCGTCGGGATGCCCTGATCGATGAGGCGGCGGACGAATTCGTCGGCGACTTCCGGTTCGGAGGCCGTCCACACCGAGCCCGGCGTCGGGTTGAGCGGGATCGGGTTGACGTGGACCCAGCCGCGTCCGCGGGCGTTGAGTTTCTTCGCCAGCAGTTCGGCGCGCCAGGCGTGGTCGTTCATGTCCTTGATGAGCGCGTATTCGATGCTCACTCGCCGTCCGGTCACCTGGTAGTAGTTATAGGCGGCGTCGATGGCTTCGTCGGCCTTCCAGCGCGTGTTGACCGGGATCATCTCGTCGCGCAGTTCGTCATCGGGCGCGTGGAGGCTGAGCGCGAACGTGACGGGGATGTCCTCGGCGGCGAGCTTGTTGATGCCGGGCACCAGGCCGACCGTGGAGATCGTGATCCGCCGTGCCGACATGCCCAATCCTTCGGGCGTGGGTCCGACGAATCGGCGTACCGCGTTCATCACTCGCTTGTAGTTGGCCAGGGGTTCGCCCATACCCATGAAGACGATGTTCGAGACCCGTTCGGGTCCGCTCGCCGAGGCGGCCGTGGCCTCCCCGTCGAATGCGGACTCCCCCGCCGCATCGTCATCGTCGGCTTCCGCGCCGAGCGCGGTCTCGCCGGCACCGGGCATATCCGACTTCGGAGCCTCGGCGAGTTCGCCGGCGGCGATGACCTGGTTGGCGCGGACGACCTGTTCGACGATCTCGGCCGTGGACATGTTCCTGGTCAGACCCTGCTGGCCGGTGGCGCAGAACGGGCAGTTCATTCCGCAGCCGCACTGGCTGGACACGCAGAGGGTGACGCGGTTGCGGTAGCGCATGAGCACGGACTCGACGAGAGCTCCGTCGAAGAGGCGCCACAGGAACTTGATGGTGTCGCCGTTCTCGGTGCGCAGGCGGCGTACCTCGGTGAGCAGGTGCGGGAAGAACCGTTCCTGGATCTCAGCCCGCGTGTCCTTGGGCAGATCCGTCATCGCCTCGGTGTCGGTGACGTAGTGACTGAAGTAGTGGGTGGAGACCTGCTTGGCCCGGAATGCGGGCAGTCCCATCTCCTTGACCGCGTCGATGCGTTCGTCCATCGTCATATCGGCCAGATGCTGAGGCGGCTGCTTGACCCGTGCGGACTTGAAGTTGAGAAGGGGACGGCCATCGCGCATCGGGGTCTTCGATGTCGTGCCGTCGGCATGTTCGACGACGGGCCTGGTCTGCCTTCTGCCTGCTTGAGAACTCACACGGCCATTGTCTCATGTTCGCCGCGCGGCTGTCGTGTGTGAGCCGCCACGTCGGGCGGGATGAGAACGGGGCGCGTGCGAACCAGGCCCTGGGCGGAGTCGGCCAGACGAGTCGGTGTCAGCCGGGCAGGTCAGAGGTAGCCGGGCAGCACCGAGAAGAGGACGAGCGCAACGGGAGCTGTCGGCAGGATCGAGTCGAGTCGGTCCATCACACCGCCGTGCCCGGGCAACAGGGTGCCCATGTCCTTGAGTTCGAGGTCGCGTTTGATCATCGATTCGCTGAAATCGCCGAGGGTGGCGAAAGCGGGAATGACTGCACCGATGACCAGACCGGTCCAGAACGCCGCACGACCGTGACCGCCAGGATCGTCGCGACGACTGCGGCGAAGACGGTGGAGCCGAGGTAGCCCTCCCAGGACTTCTTCGGGGAGATCCTCGGGGCGATGGGGTGTTTGCCCCACAACACGCCGAAGACGTAGCCGCCGGTGTCGGAGGCGACGACGGCGGAGAGGAAGATGATGACGAAGAAATTGCCGTCCGGCTGGGTGAGGATGTAGACGATGAAGCAGGCCATGAGGCCGACGTAGGTGAGGGCGAAGAGGGAGAGCGAGACGTCTTTGACTGCGTTCTTCCGGCGCTCGACCATCGTGAAGAGCATGACCGCTCCGGCGCTGGCGGCGAAGGTCACCCAGAGGGCTTCGCGGCCGCCGATGAAGGTGGCGACGACCATACAGGCGGCCGACACCATTGTGGGCACGCGGGAGACGAGGGAACCGGAGCGTGACAGCGCGTTCGCCAGCTCCCACATTGCGGCGACGATGCCGATGAGGACGATGAAGAGGAAGGAGATCGGCAGGAAGATCAGAGATGCCAGCACTACTCCGCCGATGAGCAGCCCCATGCCGATCGCGGCCGGCAGGTTGCGTCCGGCCCGACCGTAGTCCTTCTGCTCTAGTTCGCTTTCGGCCGCGGCGCCTCGGCGGTGGGGTTCGACTCCGGGTCGTCAGGCGAATACGGCTTGTCCGAGTTGCGCAGATCTCGGCGTCTGGGGAAAGGGGTCTCTGACCGCGCGGCCTCGCCTGACGGATCCGGCTCCCCGAAGGGAGCCGGATCTGTCGCGGGGCTGTCGGACCCTGTCACTGCGATCATCAGACCTCGAGCAGCTCAGCTTCCTTCTGCGCAAGCAGCTTATCGACGCTTTCGACCTTGCTCTTCGTCAGATCGTCGAGTTCGGAGATGCTGCGAGTGACCTCGTCCTCGCCGGCTTCGCCGTCCTTCTTGATCCGTTCGAGCGTCTCTTTGGCGTGACGGCGGATGTTGCGGATGGAGACCTTGCCGTCTTCGGCTTTGCCCTTGACGATCTTGACGTATTCCTTGCGGCGTTCCTCGGTGAGGTCCGGGAGGACGACGCGGATGACGTTGCCGTCGTTGGCGGGGTTCGCACCGATGTCGGAGTTGCGCAGAGCGTTCTCGATGTCGTTCAGCGTGCCCTTGTCATAGGGGGTCACGAGGATCGTGCGTGCCTCGGGCGTCTGGAACGAGGCGAGCTGCTGCAGCGGCGTCGGGGCACCGTAGTAGTCGATCTCGATTTCGGCGAACAGTGCGGGGTTGGCGCGGCCGGTGCGGATCGACGCGAAGTCGTCCTGCGTGAATTCGACGGCTTTGTCCATCTTCTCTCTGGCTTCGGCCAGTGTCTCTTCAATCACGGTTGCCTCTTTCCATCTCTTAAAGCTTTGAGTTCATTCTATGGGTCATCGCTGGAAAATGCCGCACCGAATCTTCGCAGGAGTGTTCTCACCTGCGTGGATGTGCGGGGGCAGGCCGCCTCGTTGTCAGCGGTTCAACGCTGTCGGGATCGACCTGCGGTCAGGGCCGGGCCACCTCGCTGGGATGAACCGCCTCGGCGGGATGGGTCTCAGTGAACGACCGTGCCGATCTTCTCACCGATGATGGCTTTGCGCAGGTTGCCCTCGCCTTCCATACCGAAGACGTGCATCGGCAGCTTGTTGTCCATGCACAGGCTGAAGGCGGTCGCATCGACGACTTTGAGGCCGCGCTGCAAGGCGTCCTGGTAGCTGATCTCGGCGATCTTCTCGGCGTTCGGGTCGACCTTGGGGTCGGCGGTGTAGACGCCGTCGACACCGTTCTTGGCGATGAGGACCTCATCGGCGTGGACCTCGAGCGCGCGCTGGGCGGCCACGGTGTCGGTGGAGAAGTACGGGAGTCCGGCTCCGGCGCCGAAGATGACGACGCGGTTCTTCTCCATATGACGCATGGCGCGGCGGGGAATATAGGATTCGGCGACCTGCGACATCGGGATCGCGGTCTGCACGCGGGTGTCGACACCGTCTGCTCGAGGAAGTCCTGCAGAGCCAGGCAGTTCATCACAGTGCCGAGCATGCCCATGTAGTCCGCACGGGTGCGGTCCATGCCGCGCTGGGAGAGTTCGGCGCCGCGGAAGAAGTTGCCGCCGCCAACGACGATGCTGACCTCGACATCCTCGGTGGTGGGAGCGACCTCACGGGCGACAGCGGCCACGACGTCGGGGTCGACGCCGATCTTGCCGCCGCCGAAGACCTCGCCGGAGAGCTTGAGCAGAACACGGCGGCGATGAGTGCGCACCGCTCGACTGGCGTAGCTGGATTCGTGAACTGGGGTGCTTGTCATGGAGTCCTTCTTCCGTGCGGGCAGGTCTGTGCCCGGTGGGATCTTCACTGTGATCGGGCGTCTGGGACAGTCTAGCGAAAAACGGGGCCGGACCGATTGGTCCGACCCCGCTCCTCGGGTGAGTTCTCACTCACGCGCTGAACCTCGGAAGCAGAGACGTATCCGCTTCACGGTCAGTGGTGTATCAGGCTCCGACGCGGTAGCGCAGGAAGCCGGTTGCCTTGACGCCGGCAGCCTCGAGCACCTTGGCCACGGACTGCTTGGGATCCTTGGCGAATCCCTGGTCGAGCAGGCAGTTCTCCTTGAAGAAGCCGTTGACGCGACCTTCGATGATCTTCGGCAGAGCCTGCTCGGGTTTGCCTTCGTTCTTCGCGGTGTCTTCGGCGATGCGACGCTCGTTCTCGACGAGATCGGCGGGAACGTCTTCGCGGGAGAAGTACTTCGGGGCCATGGCGGCGATGTGCACGGCGACATCGTGTGCCACGGTCTCGTCGTCACCCTCGAATGCCAGCAGCACGCCGACCTGCGGGGGCAGGTCCTTGTTGGTGCGGTGCAGGTAGGAGGCGATCTTGGAACCCTCGAGGCGACCCACGCGACGCAGGTCGACCTTCTCACCCAGGGAGGCACCGGATTCGGTGATGAACTGGGAGACGGGCTTGCCGTCGGTCTCAGCGGCGAGCAGCGACTCGGCCGAATCGGCCTTGTTCGCCACGGCCAGTCCGAGGACCTCTTCCGAGAGCTTGACGAACGGTTCGGACTTCGCCACGAAGTCGGTCTCCGAGTTGAGCTCGATCATGGTGCCGACTCCGCCTTCGACGGAGGTCGCGACCAGACCGTCGGAGGTCGAGCGGCCTTCGCGCTTGGTGGCGCCCTTGAGGCCCTTGATGCGCAGGGCTTCCATGGCCTTCGTCTGGTCGCCGTCGGACTCGTCGAGAGCCTTCTTGACGTCCATCATTCCGCGCCGGTCTTCTCGCGCAGTGCCTTGATATCAGCGGCAGTGTAGTTTGCCATTCCTTCTCCTCAGGATGGTGGAGTTAAACGAAATCAGGACTCGGTCGACTCGGTGGAGTCGGCAGCTTCAGCGGTTTCGGCCTCAGCGGCCGGAGCGGCTTCTTCGGCCGGGGCAGCAGCCTCGGTGCCGTTCTCTTCGGTCTTGCCTTCGAGGAGCTCGCGCTCCCACTCGGGCATGGGCTCGACGGCGGAGACGTTCTTCTCACCGCTGGCGTCGTCCGAGGAGTGGCGGGCGATGAGGCCCTCGGCCACGGCGTCGGCGACCACGCGGGTCAGCAGCGAGACGGAGCGGATGGCGTCGTCGTTGCCCGGGATCGGGTAGTTGACGTCGTCCGGGTCGCAGTTGGTGTCGAGGATGCCGATGACCGGGATGCCCAGCTTCTTGGCTTCGTCGACCGCGAGGTGTTCCTTCTTGGTGTCGACGATCCAGACGGCAGACGGAGTGCGCTGCATGTCGCGGATACCGCCGAGGGTCTTCTCGAGCTTGTCTTTCTCGCGACGCAGGATGAGCAGTTCCTTCTTGGTGTGCGAGGAACCTGCAACGTCGTCGAAGTCGATCTCTTCGAGTTCCTTGAGGCGGCGCAGACGCATCGAGATGGTCTGGAAGTTCGTGAGCATACCGCCGAGCCAACGCTGGTTGACGTAGGGCTGACCCACGCGCTGAGCCTGCTCAGCGATGGATTCCTGGGCCTGCTTCTTGGTGCCGACGAAGAGGATCGAGCCGCCGTGGGCCACGGTCTCCTTGACGAATTCGAAGGCGTTGTCGATGTAGCCCAGCGACTTCTGCAGGTCGATGATGTAGATGCCGTTGCGCTCGGTGAAGATGAAGCGCTTCATCTTCGGGTTCCAACGACGGGTCTGGTGTCCAAAGTGAACGCCGCTGTCGAGCAGCTGGCGGATGGTGACGACGGCCATGCCGACGCCCTCCTTTCTGTGCACCCTCAGGGTGCTTTTACGTCACGCGCGCGTCGCCCGTTCTCAAAGCGAACCTCTGAGGGTCCGCATCGATTCGACCGACGGGATGCGTCGATGACATTTTCGGTTGATTCCTGGTACCCGGTTCGTCCGCCCCACAGGCACACCTGACGGCTGCCTGCACCATGGGAAGGAGAAGAATTCGGATACGCGTAGTCAGAAGACACGCTTCTGCTGGGCTCAAGTCTATCCCGGTTGGGCAAGTCATTTCCAATCGAGATCGATCCCTCGCCGAGGCGGCCCACCGACCCTCATCGCCGCATCGACTCGTGCGTCGACCGGTGTGGATCGTTCGGTTCGGGGTGCGCCGCTGTGAACGATTCGCTTCGGTCGTGGTGAGCTGGGTGGCCGTCGTTTCGGTGCACTGGGCCACCGTTTCCTGTGGACGGTCGTCTGACTCGAACGTCGGAGCCCTGTGGAGGGAGACGATTCGTCCACAGCGGTGATTCTCTACCGTGACTCGACCGTGCTCCATGGGGTTGCATGCTCCTATGTCTCTCTTCGCGTTCGACCGCCTCCGACTGCTGTTCCGTCTCCGAACGAGACGCTCCCACCTCGGCTCACCAGAGTCACTGCTTCTTGCCGTGATCATCGCAGCGGCTCTGGTGGTCACGACCACTCCCCCGGAGGCGAGCGCCGCTTCCGGGCCCGTGTCGACAACGGCGCAGAGCGGTTCGCAGAGGAGTGCTCCGACGAATTGGGTCACTCCGGTCCCGGCGATGGAGACCATCGAAGCCTTCGATCCCCCGGACAAGCCGTGGCTCAAGGGACATCGTGGAATCGACGTGCTCGCTCTCGAGGGCGAGCCGCTGCGGGCACCGACGGGAGGGACGGTCCGCTTTGCAGGACCGGTGGCGGGAGTGGCCACTGTCAGCATCCTCACCGAGTCCGATCATGTGCTCACCTTCCAACCGGCCGCAACGTCGCTGAAGAAGGGTGAGAGTTTCACCGCCGGTGAGCAGATCGGCACGGTGGGCAGCGGAGGTCACTGTCAGCGTTCATGTCTGCATATCGGGGCATGGCCGGCCGCAAGCGACAGGAGATACGTCGACCCGGGCAAATTCTTCGGTCAGGAGCAGTCGGCATTGCTGCCGCTGTCACGCAAGCCTGCAAAAGAACCGAAGGGCGGCGGGGATTCGACCACTTCCGGTGCCGGGGCGTGGGGCGGTCACAGCAATGGGCGGATTCCCGCCTCGGCGATGTGTCAGCTGAATACGGCTCCCGGGCAGATGCTGCGTTGTGATGCTCAGGCGGCGTTCGATCGGCTCTCGACGGCGTTCGAAGCTCGGTTCGGTGCCCCGATCTCCGTCACCGATGCCTACCGGGACTACGCCACGCAGGTGATCCTCAAACGGCGGAAGGGGCGGATGGCGGCGACACCGGGAACGTCGAATCATGGGTGGGCGCTGGCGGTCGACCTCGGCAGCGGGATCAATTCCTTCGGCACCGCGCAGCATCAGTGGATGCGGGCGAATGCTCCGAAGTTCGGGTGGATCCATCCGGGCTGGGCGAGGCAGACGGGGTCGCTGCCCGAGCCGTGGCATTGGGAATTCCGGAAGTAGAGAACCGCTGTGAGTCTTAGGCTCGGGGGTGTGCTCGACGGTAGGTGTCCTGCAGCCGCTGCATGGATACGTGCGTGTAGATCTGAGTGCTGCTCATGGTGGAGTGGCCGAGCAGCTCCTGAATCTGCCTGAGGTCGGCTCCGCGGTCGAGCATATGAGTGGCCGCCGAGTGTCGCAGCCCGTGTGGTCCGATGTCCGGGGCGCTGGGGTCGTCAGAGCCGTACCGATGAACGAGTTCGCGCACCTGCCGCGCACCGATGCGTCGCCCACGGACGCCGAGGAACAGTGCGTCGCCGCTGTGGGGACCGACGAACAGTTCGCGGGTGGCGAGCCAGTCGTCGAGGGCCCGGCGTGCCGGGGTTCCGAACGGAACGCGACGTTCCTTGTTGCCCTTGCCGAGCACAGTGATCATCGATGCCCGGTGATCGATATCGCTGCGGTCGAGTCCGGTCAGCTCCGAGACGCGCACGGCGGTGGCGTAGAGCATTTCGAGGATCGCGGAATCGCGAATGCGTTTGGCCGCTGAGAGCGGATCAGGCTTCCCCTCGGCCGAGGCGTCGTCTGTCTCTGTGCCGCTGCGGGCGAAACCATCCGACCGTGATTGCCCGGTGTCGCGTTGAGCATCGCGGGATCTCTCGGCAGCGGAGATGAGGTCGGCCGCCTGCTTCGGTTTGAGCACTGTGGGCAGACGGGAGTCCTTCTTCGGTGTCCGCAGGCGTGCGGCAGGGTTGTTCTGCAGGTCCAGATTGCTCACGCAAAAGGCGAAGAAGGAGCGCACGGCAGCGATCTTGCGGGCCACCGTCGATTTCGCGGCACCGGCATCATCGAGGGCGATGAGCCACGACCGCAGATCATCGAGTTCGATGTTGGCCAGATCAATACGTGTACCTGGGGCCCGCTGAGAGGCTCCAACGCCGTCCGGCGAGCGCTGACCGCTATCATTCGGAGCCTGTTCCGACGCACGCGTTGTCGCTCCTCCCGCGGTCCCGCGGCGGAGCTTCGTCGAGTGCACGGCGTGATCGAGAAAATCGGAGACGTCGGCGATATAGGCACGAGCGGTGTGCTCGGAGACATCACGAGACCGCAGGTGGTCGGAATAGCCGGCCACCACCTCGGCGACGGTCGTTGATGTGCTCACGTCCCCAGGATACGCGGACGATCCGGTTCAGCCTCGAGACTTGTGCAGCTTCACCCACCCTGTGTCGCGGCGCTCGGCCAAACCAGCCAGGTCGAGTGCACTCAGGGAGTTGAGCGCATCGGCGATCGTCAGCCCCGCCCGGGAGGCGATGGTCCCGACGTCGAGCGGCTTCGACACGGTCAGCGCATTCAGGCAGATCTTCTCCCTCTCGTCGAGCGCTTCACGGGGGTCAGCTTTCGACGGATGGTCTCCGTTCTCCGAAGCAGCACCGTCTGCGGTCGCTGAGAAGAGGGCCGGAGAGTCATCGTCCATGAGCGCGCTGACATCGTCGCTGCAGGTGACGAGTTCCGCTTCGTGTTCTCGGACCAATTTGTGTGCCCCGGTCGAGGACGCCGAATACACGGATCCGGGGAAGGCCGCGACCTGCCGGGAGAGTTCAAGGGCATGCCGGGCGGTGTTGAGGGCCCCGCTGCGCCAACCGGCTTCGACGATGACACTCACCTGCGAGGAGGCGGCGATGAGTCTGTTGCGCAGCAGAAACCGGTGGCGCATCGGCGTCATTCCCGGAGCCGTCTCGGACACGATGGCACCGGTGGCGAGTATCTGGTCGAACAGTTCGGCATTCGCCGCCGGGTAGAAACGGTCGACTCCCCCAGCCATGAATGCCACCGTCGGTGCTTCGCGCGCAATGGCGGCACGGTGAGCGGCCGCATCGATTCCGAACGCACCACCGGACACGACGGTGATTCCTCGAGCGGCAAGATCCCAGGCAAGGTCGGAGGCGCATTTGGTTCCGTAGTTGCTGGCCGCCCTGGCACCAACGACGGCGACGGCGCGACTCAGCACGGTGCTGAGCGAGGCGACTCCCCGCACCCACAGCCCCAACGGCGCTGCGGGACCAAGGTCATCGAGCATTCCGGGCCACTCCTCGTCTTCGGGAATGACCAGACGACCGCCGACCCTCGCGACCATGTCCAGATCATTCCCTCTCGTCTCGGCGTCCCCAGCTCTCACTGCCCACCGGTCGATGGCCTCCGACATCTGCCCATGTTCGGCCGCCTCGGTGCCCGTGGCGGCGAGGCCCTGCACGGCTTCGTGAGCTGTGGTCTCGCCACGGCCGACGGCCACGATGATCGTGTGGGCGGCAACCGGACCGATCCCGTCGACGAGCCGTTTGAGCAGACCGTCGCCGGGTTCGCCGATGCGCAGGAGCGAGGCGATGGCCCCGCGGACGTCTTCGTGTGTGTTCACGGTCATGACTCCTGTGTCCTCAGGGCGAGCGCCATTCTCATCGTGTCCGGGTCGGGTCCGGGCTTCCCAGCCAGATCCGCCAGCGTCGTCGCAACGCGCAGCACCCTGTCATAGCCGCGCATGGTGATCCGGCCGGTGTCGAGCGCCCGATCAAGATCGGCCAGGTCGACCGGTGTGAGGGCGAAGTGCTCGCGCAGCCAGGTTCCGGGCGCTTCGGCATTGAGTCTCCAGTCGCAGTCGGCGAAGCGTTCCGCCTGCCGATTCCGCGCTTCGAGCACGCGAGCGGCCACCATGGTGCTCGACTCCTGATCCTCGCCGAGCCGGATGTCGGCGGGAGAGACGGGGAACAGTTCGAGCTGCAGGTCGACTCGGTCGAGGAGTGGCCCGGACAGCCGATTGCGATAGCGGCGTTTGTCCAAGGGCGTACACCGGCAGTCCGCGCCGGCTCCAGCCATCCCAACCCCGCAGGGGCACGGGTTCGCGGCCATGATGAGCTGGAAGGACGCCGGAAGCACCATCGAACCCCAGGCCCGGTGGATGTGGACGCGACGGGATTCCATCGGCTGTCGCAGTGCTTCGAGGACGTCGCGGGAGAATTCGGGAGCTTCATCCATGAACAGAACCCCGCGGTGGGCGCGGCTCAGTACTCCTACCGTTCCGGGTCTGCGTCCGCCGATGAGCGCCGAGGCGGTGCTGCGGTGATGGGGCGCCTCGAACGGGGGCCGGTGATCGAGTCCGTCGCTGCCGTCGAGTTCTCCGCGCAGGGAGCGGACGGTGGCGACTTCGACGGCTTCCTCATCGTCGAGCGGCGGCAGAATTCCGGGCAGGCACTGGGCCAGCAGGGTCTTACCGGCTCCCGGCGTGCCGCGCATGAGCAGGTTATGCCCGCCCGCGGCAGCGACTTCGAGACCGAATCGCCCCTCGGCCTGTCCTTGGACTTCGGAGAGATCGTGGAGTTCCGGATTGACCGGGACGGGACGATCCATGTCGAGGACTGCGGGCAGTGCGGGTACGGCCATCGATCCTCCGTAGGCATTGACCACTTCGGCCAAAGAGGCAACCGGGAGAATTCGTGCTCGGCCGATGAGCCGGGCCTCGTCGGCATTGCCGATGGGGACGACGAAATGGTCGAAGCCGGCCTGCAGCGCCGTGTGCAGGGACGGAAGCACTCCGGTGACGGGACGGATTCTGCCGTCGAGTCCGATCTCACCGCAGTGGATGACGGCACCGGTGTCGTCATCGGTGATCAGCGACAGTGCTCTGAGCACGGCGACGGCAATGCCGAGGTCGAATCCAGTGCCGATCTTCGGCACTGTTCCAGGGGTGAGGTTGATCGTCAGGTGTTCTGTGGCGACGGGGTTCCCGAGGTAGGCAAGGGCTGCTCGCAGTCGCTTGCGTGATTCGCTCACCGACGCATCCGGCAATCCGACGATGTCGATTCCGGGCAGTCCGGCGCTGACGCTGGCTTCGATCGACACGATCTTCCCGGTCAGTCCCCACAGTGCCACGGCGGAGGCCCGCCCGATGATACGCGCCGAGGATGCGGGTTCGCCATCGTCGGCCTCGGCTGGCTCGATCGGCTCCGGCAGATCGACCGGGGGATCCTCCCGACCCGGTGTCTCCTCACTCATGAGTCGACCTGGATGTTCGGGCAGTGGAAGTACTGAACGCGCGGTTCCATGATGATCCCAAGCGCATCGATGCGCGTTGAGGGAAAGTATTCGTCCTGACCGCTCAGCCAGATCCCTGCGAGTATGCGGATCCGGGCAAGCTTTGTGCGGGTCACGGCCTCCAACGGTGATCCCAGCATTGCGGTGCGCCGCGTCTTGACCTCGACGAATACCGCGGTGTCACCGTCGCGGGCGATGATGTCGAGCTCACCTCGAGCGCACCGGAAGTTGCGTTCGAGAACGACCAGACCGGCGTCTTCGAGGAACTCCGCGGCGAGGTCCTCTCCCCTGCTGCCGAGCGCCTGTTTGCGCAGGCCTTTGGCGGTCCTCGTGTTCTTCCCCGTGCGGCTCCGACCAGGCGTCTGTGTTCGACCGGGTGTTCGTATCCGTCCCATGTCGGTCAGATGAACACGGTGACAGCAATCAGGGGAAGAACAGAAAAACGGCCTGTGGAAGAGCGTTGCTCATCCACAGGCTGCTGACGGTCAAGTCACGGCTACGTCCACAGCGATCGGCGCAGGAGTGCCTCAGCCGCGGATGGCCGTCGGCGGTTCGAGATCGGACTTCGCGATCTCCTCGATGTTGACGTCCTTGAACGTCAGCACGTGCACGGTCTTGATGAACCGTGACGACCGGTAGCTGTCCCAGACCCAGGCGTCGCGCAGGGTGAGTTCGAAGTACACGTCGCCGGCGTCGTTGTGAGCCTTGAGGTCGACGTGGTTGGCCAGGTAGAACCGGCGTTCGGTCTCGACGACATAGGCGAAGAGCCCGACGACGTCCCGGTATTCCTTGTACAGCGCAAGCTCGAGTTGTGCTTCGTAGTCGTCAAGATCATCGGCACTCATGACAGGCCCTCCTTCGCTCCTGTGTCCACGCTCAGGCGGAAGCTTCTCCGGTGGTGGATACTGGGTCCGAGTTCGGTGATGCCCTGCCGGTGCTTCACCGTCCCGTATCCGACGTTTGATTCCCAACCATAGTGCGGGTGGGCTTCGGCCAGCGCGATCATCGTCTCGTCGCGTGCCACTTTCGCCACGATGCTCGCTGCCGCGATCGCCGGAACGGAGCCGTCGCCTTTGACCACGTGCGCACCGGCGGCAGTTCGAGGTCGGCACAGTCACCGAATATCCCCAGGGTGTCGAGGGTGAGTGGGGCCGAGAGCCAATCGTGGCGACCGTCGAGGAGGACTATCGTCCGCTCCGTAAATCCCCTCGCCGAGGCGGCTTCCCCGCTCCCCTCGGAACCGCCGGAGCCGTCAGAACCGGCCAGAGCGTTCCCGGTGGACCCGGCGGCGGACCCTGCGCCCACCCATTCGCCGAACATCGAGAGCATGGCGCGACGTCCGGCGAGGTTGAGCGCCATCGTCATCCCCACCTCGTCGAGTTCGGCGGGGGTCGTCGACCCCACTGCCGCGGCGGTCGCCCACGATCGCACGCGATCAGTGGCCTCCTGCCTCGACTGCGCGCTCAGCTGCTTTGAATCATGGATGCCGGCGGGCACCTCGGCGGCAATGAGAGCGCGCAGGTCGAAGAGGGCAACACCGACGCTGACGGGTCCGGCCAGCGCCCCGCGGCCCACCTCGTCGACACCGATGACGAAGTCGAATCCCTCGCTGAGAAGTCCTCGTTCGACGCTGAGGTCGGTCAGTCCACGTGCAGCCATCAGTTCCCGGTGACTCCTGCTGGGGTGTCCGGAACGTCCGCGAAGACCTCATCGGGGGTCGAGACCCAGCTGAAGTGCTTGAACGGCCAGTTGATGAGGAACACGGTGCCGACCACGTCATCTTCGGAAACGTAGGGGTCCGTGTCCGTATGATACCGCGAGTCGGCCGAGTTGCTGCGGTTGTCGCCCATCACCCAGTAGTGGCCTTCGGGCACGGTGACTTCGAATTCGACGTCCGAGGGTGCGGTGCCCTCATCGAGGTAGGTCTCGTCGATCGGTTCGCCGTTGACCATCAGGCGGCCTTCGGCGTCGCAGCACTTGATCGTGTCACCGCCGACGCCGATGACGCGTTTGATCAGCTGATTTCCCGAATCCGAGGGCGCCAGGCCGATGAATTCGAGGATCGGGTTCGGTGTGTACTCGGCGGTCTCGGCGGCCGAGAGCCAATGATCCGGGTCGTCGAAGACGATGATGTCGCCGCGATCAGCGGGTCCGAAGCGGTGCGCCATCTGGTTGACGAGCACCCGGTCATCGACCTGGAGGGTGGTCATCATGGACTCGGACGGAATGTAGAAAGCGCGGACGACCCACGTCTTCAGCGCCGTCGAGATGAGCAGGGCGACGACGATGATCGCCAGGGTCTCCAGCAGCCCGCGCGCAAACCGTTTCGAGGCGGATGGCGGGGAAGCTTCGGATTCGCTTGTCATTCGTTCGCTTTCACATCGGACCAGGACTGCGGCTGTGGACTGAACCGAGCGTATCAGCACAGCTGTCGCCGAACACTCAGCCGCAATGCAGTTCCGTGCGAACGCTCAGAACTCCTCACAGACACTCAGTCGAGGACGATCGCCCTCGCCGAGGCGGGCGCTCAGTCGATCGAGGAACCGTGTCCGATGACCGGGCCGATGACCCGGTCGGTGGGGATGTATCCCCCACCGGGCCGTCCCAACAGCGACCGCGAATCGGCGGAGTCATTGCGGTTGTCGCCCATCACCCACATCGTGCCCTCGGGGACTTCGATGGAGAACTCCACCGCCGAGGCGGGGGTGGGCGCGTAGTCTTCGTTCAAAGGTTTGCCGTTGAGGAGCAGACGCCCCTTCGCGTCGCAGCACTCCAAGGTGTCACCGCCGACGGCGATGACGCGTTTGACGTAGTAGACGTCACGGGGGCCGAGTCCGACCCAGGATCCGATCTTCTGCAGCGGAGTGGGCAGCGCATCGTCGACGAACGATCCGCGGCCGTCGAAGACGACGATGTCTCCGCGTTGGAGTTCTCCGCGCAGGGCGTCCGGTCGCCACACTGTGATCGAGTCGTCGACTTTCAGGGTCGGCTCCATCGAGGCGCTCGGAATGGTGAAGCGCTGGATGACGAATCCGCGGATCGATCCGCCGAGGACGACGATGATGACGACGATCGCCGCGATCGTCTTCCAGAACCGTGCCGAAGACAGAAGACGCGACCCGAAGGTCGCGTCTTCATGTCTGTTCGGCACCGTGTGATCATCTCCCACAGCGCCGGGCAAATCAGGCCTTTTCGCGGATGCGAGCAGCCTTGCCGCGCAGTTCGCGCAGGTAGTACAGCTTCGCACGGCGCACGGCACCGCGGGTGAGGACCTCGATCTTGTCGACGTTGGGCGAGTGCACCGGGAAGGTACGCTCCACACCGACGCCGAAGCTGATCTTACGAACGGTGAAGGTCTCGCGGATGCCGTCGCCCTGGCGACGGATGACGATTCCCTTGAAGACCTGGATACGCGAGCGCGAACCTTCGATCACCTTGACGTGAACGTTGAGGGTGTCGCCCGGACGGAATTCGGGAACGTCAGACTTCAGCGAGGCTGCATCTACAACATCGAGCTTCTGCATTGTGGTTTCTCCTGTGGCCTCTGCTTCAGGTCGAGGACACGCATATCGGACCGGTGAACCGGTAGCTGGATCGTCTGTCGGGATCTCTCCCCTTCGACCCGCCGATCGAAGCGACGGGCCACCGTGGGCACTCATCCCCCTGAAGCAGGTGAGTGCCAACAAACGCGACGCTCTATTCTGTCACGGTTGAGCGCTCAGACTCAAACCGCTCGAGCGCCGCCAGATCGTCCTTGTTCAGGTCATTGAGCTTCTCGAGCAGATCCGGTCTGACCTCGGCGGTGCGTTCGAGACGTCGGTCACGTCGCCAGCGTGCGATCGCGGCGTGGTTGCCGCTGAGCAGGATCTCGGGAACTTCGCGTCCGCGCCAGGTCGACGGCTTCGTGTAGATGGGGTATTCGAGCAGTCCGTCTTCGTGGCTCTCCTCGGTCAGCGACTCGGGATTGCCGATGACACCGGGGATGAGGCGGCTGACGGCTTCGATCATCACCATCGAGGCGACTTCACCACCGTTGAGGACGTAGTCGCCGATGCTCATGGGCAACAGGTCAAAGTGCTCTCCCGCCCAGTCGATGACGCGTTGGTCGATACCCTCGTAGCGTCCGCAGGCGAAGACGAGGTGGTCGCGACCGGCGAGGTCTTCGGCGATGCGCTGGTCGAACACCTGCCCGGCGGGGCTGGGCACGATGAGCGTCGGTCTGGGTCCAGCCGCGGCACCGTCAACCAGGCCGCGATCAGGGCTGTCACCATCCTCGGCGCTTCCCCGTCCCGTGAGGATGTGCTCGAGGGCCAGGGCCCAGGGTTCGGCCTTCATGACCATTCCCGCTCCCCCGCCGTAGGGCGAGTCATCGACGGTGTTGTGCCGGTCGAAGGTGAAGTCGCGCAGGTCGTGGACATCCAGGCGCAGGTGCCCGCGGTCGACGGCTTTGCCGATGAGCGAGAGCTGCAGTCCGGCGAGGTATTCGGGGAAGATCGAGACGACGTCGATCGACATCTGCGGGCCGGCCGCCTCGGTGGGGGTGTCGTTGTCGGTCATCGGGGACGGTTCGCTCATTCAGCGTCGAAGAGGCCGGCGGGCGGGGTGACGCTGATGCGGCCGGAGTCGATGTCGACGTCGGGCACGATCTCGGTGACGAAGGGGATGAGGACGACGTGACCGGCGGTGTGCTTCATGTGGAGCAGATCCTGGGCGATGCCGTTGGTGACGTCGACGATTTCGCCGACGAGGGCGTCGTTCTCATACACCTTGAGTCCGATGAGGTCATCGAGGTACCAGGCGTCGGATTCGTCTTCCTCTTCGTCCGCCTCGGCGAGGATGAGGGTGTTGCGGATCTCCTCGGCGCGATTGCGATCGGGGACCTCGTCGAAGGCCAGGAGCAGACGGTCGCGGTGCCACCTCGCCGACTTCAGTGTCAGCGGTCCGATGTCGGGATCGGTGGCAAAGGTCGCTCCGGGGTTGAGCCGTTCCTCGGGTCGGTCGGTGCGCACCTCGACGGTGAATTCGCCCTTGATTCCGTGCGGCTTGCCCAGCCGGGCGATCACCGTGTCCATACTGCTCCTCGAAGTCTGCTGTCTCTGTCTGTCCGGCCGTTCATGCCTCCGGATGACTGCGCTTGCGCTCAGCCGGCGGACCGCCGTGTTCTGGCACCAGTGTAGTCGGCGACTGGTAAGTGAATGCACGAGAGGGGATGCGGCGCATATGCGCCGCATCCCCTCTCGCATGTTGGAATTACGCCTCGATGAGGTCCACTCGCACCGACTCACGGCCGGCCAGCGAGTTCATCACGGTGCGCAGGGCCTTGGCGGTCCTGCCTGCACGGCCGATGACCCGACCGAGGTCTTCGGGGTGAACCCGGACCTCGAGGGTCGTGCCGCGCTGCGAAGAACGCGAACGAACGGAGACGTCGTCGGGATGATCGACGATTCCGCGGACCAGATGTTCGAGCGAATCAGGCAACATCTCAGGCTTCAGCGCTTTCTTCAGCAGCCTCAGGTGCGGCTTCGGCTGCTTCCTCGGCAGCCTCAGCGGACTTGCCGCCCTTCTGCGTGATGGCTTCCTTGATCACCGATTCGGCGTTGGGGGCCACGTAGGCTTCCTTCTCCGGCTGCGGCTTCACGGTGTTGACCGCTTCACCCTCGCCCTTGAACTTCTGCCAGTCACCGGTGAGCTTGAGCAGTGCCTTGACCTGGTCGCTCGGCTGAGCACCGACGGAGAGCCAGTACTGAGCGCGCTCGGAATCGATCTCGATGACCGAAGGCTCGCGGGTCGGGTGGTAGATGCCGATCTGCTCGATGGCCTTACCGTCACGACGGGTCTTCGAATCAGCGACGACGACGCGGTAGAAGGGTGCACGGATCTTGCCCATGCGGGTCAGACGAATTTTGACTGCCACTTTAGTGGTGTCTCCTTTTGTGTTCTGTGTGCACAGCTGTACCAGAAGAATCGTGGGGTTGATCTGCTGGAAGCCGCGGCTCGGACTATCACTTCGGCGCGGATGAGAGGGCCCGGACCGAGAGCAAAAGTACAAGAGTCAATTGTGCCAGAAGGCGCTACTTCTTGCCACCTGGGAAGATTCCGCCGAAGCCCTTGGGCAGGTTCGCCGGATCGAATTCCTCGTCCTTGCCCAGATCGACTCCGCCGAAGGCCGAACCGACCGGATCCTGGGTCTTGCCCGCCTTCTTGTCGGCCAGCGCCTGCGCTTCCTGCGCACGCTTGGCCGGGTTGCCCGACTGACCGCCCTTGCGGCCCTTCTTCTTCCCTGCGGGTTTCTTCTTCTTTCCACCCGCCGCACCAGGCATTCCGCCCATTCCGGGCATCTGCGGCATCCCGCCGCCACCGGGCATTCCGGGCATGCCACCCCCACCGCGGGTCATCGACCGCATCATCTTCTGCGCCTGAGTGAAGCGCTCCATGAGCTGGTTGACCGCGGTGACCGTGGTGCCGGCACCCTTGGCGATGCGGGCGCGACGGGAGCCGTTGAGGATCTTCGGGTTGGAGCGCTC
This sequence comes from Brevibacterium sp. LAARM3_SD1, assembly GCF_057364765.1. Classification (NCBI taxonomy): domain Bacteria; kingdom Bacillati; phylum Actinomycetota; class Actinomycetes; order Micrococcales; family Brevibacteriaceae; genus Brevibacterium; species Brevibacterium sp. LAARM3_SD1. Next base: position 32,709 of record NZ_JBNFOL010000033.1, read on the forward strand.
CTGGGGTGTCATCGATCTCACAATCGCTTCGACCCGGTCGACCTCACGCTCGTCGAAGTTCGCCAGCTGCTCCTTATACTGGCTCATGCCGGGCATCATGCCCAGCATCTTCTTCATCGAGCCCATCTTCTTCAGGCCCGCCATCTGCGTGAGGAAGTCGTTGAGGTCGAAGTCCTCGCCGGATTCGACCTTCTTCTTGAGCTTCTCGGTCTCTTTTTCGTCGAAGTTCTTCTCGGCCTGCTCGATGAGCGTCATGATGTCGCCCATGTCGAGGATCCGATCGGCCATCCGGTCCGGATGGAACTGTTCGAAGTCCTTCATCGATTCGCCAGTCGAGGCGAACATGATCGGCTTTCCGGTCACCTCGGCGACGGACAGCGCGGCACCGCCGCGGGAGTCACCGTCGAGCTTCGAGAGCACGACTCCGGTGAAGTCGACGCCCGCAAGGAACGCCTCGGCGGTCTTCACCGCGTCCTGACCGATCATCGCGTCGATGACGAAGAGGACTTCGTCGGGCTTGACCGCGGTGCGGATGTCCGCGGCCTGCTGCATGAGCTCCTCGTCGATGCCGAGGCGGCCGGCCGTATCAACGATGACGACGTCGTGGAGTTTGGACTTCGCGACTTCGATCGAATCGGTGGCGACCTGGATCGGATCGCCCACACCGTTGCCCGGCTCCGGAGCGTAGACCACGGCGCCGGCACGTTCGCCGACGATCTGGAGCTGGTTGACGGCGTTGGGACGCTGCAGGTCGGCCGCGACGAGCATCGGCCGGTGGCCCTCGGACTTCAGCCAGTGGGCGAGCTTTCCGGCCAGGGTGGTCTTACCGGCACCCTGGAGGCCGGCGAGCATGATGACCGTCGGCGGACGCTTGGCGAAGTTGAGGCGACGGGTCTGACCGCCGAGGATGCCGACGAGTTCGTCATTGACGATCTTGACGACCTGCTGGCCGGGATTGAGTGCGCCCGAGACCTCCTCGGACAGGGCGCGTTCCCGGATCCGGCCGGTGAAGGCACGCACGACAGGCAGGGCGACGTCGGCGTCGAGCAGGGCACGTCTGATCTCACGAATGGTGGCATCGACGTCGGCTTCGGACAGCCGGCCCTTCCCGCGCAGATTCTTGAAAGTCGCGGTGAGCCTGTCGGACAGAGAGTTAAACACGTACAAGCCTTCTTCACGATGGTTTGGTCGACTCTCTAGACTAGCAACTCACCCGTGCCGGGCTGAAACCAAGAGTGCTGACAATGCCCCGTGAACCCTCGCCGAGGTGGCGCTGGCCTTCCAGTATTCGTCAATTGCCGAACGCCGAGGCGGCACAAATGCTTCACCTGCAAGCGGAACGGCCGATCGCCTCGGCGGGGTGGTCTGCTTCCACCCTGCCGAGGCGATCAATGAGCACGACGTCGCACTCTCCCCCGTTCACGCGGCCGGCGAGACCCACCGGCCGCCTGGACGGGCGTCTGTTGGGGTCACCGGAACGAGTAGGCCTGCTCGGCGTGTTCGAAGGTGTCGATTCCCTCGAGTTCCTCCCGCGGGTCGATCCGCAGCCCCATCGTCGAGCGCAGGACCAGCGAGATCGCGAGCGTGACGAGACCGGCGAAGACGATGGCCACGAGACAGGCGAGCACCTGTGCAACGAGGAGTTCGAGTCCGCCTCCGTAGAAGAGGCCGGCCGGTCCGTCTTCGTTCGGGAAGGCGAAGAACCCGATCATCACGGTGCCGATGATTCCGGCGACGAGGTGGACGGCCACGACATCGAGCGCATCGTCATAGCGCAGACGGTTCTTCGCTTCGACGGCGAAGATCGCACCGGCGCCTGCCGCGATTCCGATGAGGATGGCCGCATAGGGATCGACGTTCGCACACGCCGGGGTGATCGCGACGAGGCCGGCGATAGCTCCCGAGACGCTGCCGATGCTGCTCGGTCGCGAGGCGCGCAGGCGTTCGATCATGATCCAGGTGATCATGCCAGCGGCAGGTGCTGCCAGCGTGTTGATCCAGATGAGTCCGCCCTGTTCGATGGTGGTGGCGGCACCGCCGTTGAACCCGAACCAGCCGAACCACAGCAGCGCAGCCCCGAGCACGGTGATCGGGATGTTGTGCGGCTTGTGCGGGGTCGAGAAGCGGGCGCGACGACCCATGACGACGACGAGCACCAGGGCGGAGATGCCGGCATTGATGTGGACGACCGTGCCTCCGGCGAAGTCGATGGCCGGCCCGAACAGACTGCCGATCGCGCCGGATTCGCTGAGCAGTCCGTCTCCCCAGACCATGAACGCCAGGGGGCAGTACACGAGGGTCACCCACGCGGCGGAGAAGACCAGCCAGGTGGAGAACTTCGCCCGGTCGGCGACCGCGCCGGCGATGAGGGCGATCGCGATCATCGCGAACGTCGAACCGTAGCCGATGGAGATCAGCGAGGCCGGGTCGTTCGCGACCGAGCCGGTGAGTCCGAGTTCGGACAGCGGGTTGCCGACGATTCCTGCGATCGAGTCACCGGAGCTCAGTCCGTAGCCGAAGAGGACCCAGACGAGTCCACCGACGGCCATCGCGGAGAAGACCATCATCATCATATTGATCGCCGAGGTGATCCGCGTCATTCCTCCGTAGAAGAACGCCACCCCGGGGGTCATGAGCAGCACCAACCCCGCGGCGACCATCATCCATACATTCACTGCATCGAGTTCCATGTCGTCTCTTTCGTCTCTTTCGTGTCTCGGCCGGTTCCGAAACGAACCGGGCAGACACAGTCTGCATGACGCATGTCACAGTGATGCTTCGGTCATGTTTCGTGCATATGACGAGCCGGGCCCCACCCAGCAGAGACAAGGGTGAGACCCGGCAGAATCAGTGTGCGGAATCAGTCGAGAAGCGCGTCGACGAACCCTTCGGCGGTGAATGGAGCGAGGTCGTCCGCACCTTCGCCGAGCCCGATGAGCTTGACCGGCACTCCGAGTTCCCGCTGCACGGCGACGACGATTCCGCCCTTCGCGGTCCCGTCGAGCTTGGTGAGCACGATTCCGGTGATGTCGACCGCCTCGGCGAAGACCTTCGCCTGCTGCATGCCGTTCTGTCCGGTGGTCGCATCGAGGACGAGGAGCACTTCGTCGATCTCGTGGCCCTCCCCCAGCGGGCGGGTGGCCACTCGCTTGACCTTGCCGAGCTCATCCATGAGTCCGCGCTTGTTCTGCAGACGTCCGGCGGTGTCGATGAGGACGACATCGGTGCCATCGGCCTGGCCCTGTTCGACGGCCGAATAGGCCACCGAGGCAGGGTCGGCGCCCTCTTCCTTCCGGACGGTTTCGACGCCGACGCGTTCACCCCAGGTGGCCAGCTGTTCGGCAGCGGCGGCACGGAAGGTGTCCGCGGCACCGAGCAGCACGGTCTTGTCCTCGGCGACGAGCACGCGGGCGATCTTGCCCACCGTCGTCGTCTTCCCGGCACCGTTGACTCCGACGACGAGGATGACGGAGGGGTCATCGCCCTTGCCGGTATCGGCGAGCGAGCGGTCCATCGTCGGATCGACGAGTGTGATGAGCTCTTCGCGCAGCAGTCCGCGGACCTCTTCGGGATCCCGGGTGCCGAGCACCTTGACGCGTTCGCGCAGGCGGTCGACGAGCTCGGTCGTCGGTTCGACGCCGACGTCGGCGAGGATGAGCGTATCCTCGATCTCCTCCCAGGCGGACTCGTCGAGGTTGTCACGGGAGAGGAGGTTGAGCAGTCCGCGTCCGAGCCCCGAATTCGACTTCGCCAGGCGTTCGCGCAGGCGGACGAGGCGGCTGGCCGGTTCGGTGGGAACCTCGGAACCGCGTGCTTCGGCCTTGTCCTTCTCGACCGCCTCGGCGACGTCATCGATGCTCAGCTCACCGGTGACCTCCGCATCGATGCCGCGCTTGTCGTCGAGGCCTTTCTTGCGGGCGTTGACGCGCAGGGAGATGCCCACGCCGACGACGATTGCGAACACGATCGCCGCGACGATGAGCAAGATGATCGGCTGATCCATGGTTCTTCCGTCCTCCTTTGAGTGCCGCCGTTCGGGCCGTCGGCACTCGAGTTCCCGGACTCTTCCGGTGGTGTCTGTGTGTCGGTGAGCGCGCCGGAATCAGACGGCGCGATCTCCGTTGTCCGCGGCCCCGACCACTCGAGGCCGCATGGGTCTCAGGTCAGGACCCCCGGCTGCCGAAGAGCAGCCCGGCGGTGGTCTTCCACCCGGTTCCCGACTCGGGGATCTTCCAGTGGCGGGTGCGCGGGCGCACCGTGATGAGCGAGGGGGCCGCATGGCGCCTGGGCTGGGGGCGCAGCACATAGGAGTGATCGCGGATCGCGGTCACCGCCGCCTGTTCCCTGGTCGCCAGGTGCGAGGTGCCGTCATCGTGGCCGAAGAATTCGTGGACTTCGTCGTCGTAGCCGGTCCACTCGGGCGGCAGGCGGAATCGCTGCACGTCGGAGGAGTATCGCAGGCGCCCTTCAGCGCGCAGGCCGGGCAGAGCCACGAGGAGGACGACGACGAGTGCCAGAGCGAAGGAGATCGCGAGTCCGACGATGACGACAAGTACCGAATTCATGCCCTCGAGCCACCTCGCAGTACAGCAGCCTCGGCCATGGACGTCTCGCTCCTCACGTTCTTCGAATACCTGTGTCTCGGCCCAAGTCTATAGTCCTCGGCCACGACAATTGTGCTCGCCCGCCGTACGGCAGTTGCAAAATTCCCTGGGACTGTCCTGGGCATCACCGTCAAACGACCTTGTGCCCCAGCGGCGGGCCTGTCACCTCGGGCGCGCCGGGCAGATCGTGGGCTGCGGTTCACGGAATCCGCTGCGATATGACTTTCGACACCCCATCACCGTGCATCGTCACTCCGTAGAGGGCATCCGCGATCTCCATCGTCCGCTTCTGGTGGGTGATGACGATGAGCTGCGAGGAATCCTGCAGCTCCTTGAACACCGTGAGCAGACGCGAGAGGTTGAGATCGTCGAGTGCCGCTTCGACCTCGTCCATGACGTAGAACGGGCTCGGCCGAGCCTTGAAGATCGCGACCAGCATGGCCACGGCCACCAGCGACCGCTCCCCGCCGGAGAGCAGAGACAGACGTTTGACCTTCTTGCCGGCCGGGCGGGCGTGCACGTCGACACCGGTGGTGAGCATATCGTTCGGATCGGTCAGGCTCAGTGCGCCCTCACCTCCGGGGAAGAGGCGGGAGAAGATGTCTTCGAACTCCCGCGCCGTATCCGCATAGGCTTCGGCGAAGACGCGTTCGACGTGCCGGTCGACCTCCTCGACGAGCTGCATGAGGTCCTTGCGCGAGGATTCGATGTCCGCGATCTGCTTCTCGAGGAACTGATGCCGTTCCTTCAGCGCCTCATACTCCTCGAGCGCGAGCGGATTGACCGTGCCGATGCGCTTGAGCTGCGACGCCGCCTGCTTCTGCCGCTTCTCCACTTCGGCGCGCACATACGGCCGGTCCTCGACGTCCTCCTCGAACGACGGAACGGGCAGATGCGGCCCGAATTCGTCGATGAGGCGGTCGATTCCCAGCCCCGTCTCCTCCTCCGATCGGTGCGCGATCTCCTCGAGCCTCAGGCGGAAACGTTCTTTCGCGAGTTCGGCTTCGGCCGCGGCGTCCTTGAGCTTCTGCAGCTGGGTTCGCGTCGATCCCAATTCCTCGCCGAGGCGGGCCTTCTCTTCGCGCAGACCGCCGCGTTCGTCGACGAGAACCTGGATCGCCTCACCGAGCTCGGTCACCGTGGAGGTGGCCAGCTCCGCGGCTTCGGCCGCGGTTTCGGCGATGAGCTGCACCGAGGCGGCCGCGCGCTTCTTCTTCGCGATCGTCCGCTGCGTCTGCTCCCGCGCCGCTTTTTCGGCCTTCGCAGCCCGCAGGAGGGAGTCCACCCGGTCACTGAGGAACCGCGCCCGGTCGGCAGCCGACCGGTGGCTGATGCGGGCTTCGACGAGGTCTTCCGAGGATTGGGCGACCTGTACGCTGAGTTCGTCCCGCGCGGCGGTATCGACGACCTCGTCGACCTCGGCAGCTCCGGCCAGGGCTGCCGCGGCCGACTGAGAGTCGCGCTCGGCGGCTGCCAGGCGGGATTCGAGTTCGGTCGCGTTCTCCTGCGCGCGCTGCAGGCGAGTGCGGGCCACACCGATATCACCGGTGATGCGCGAGACCTCCTCGGCCGCGGCCATGATCTTCGCATCCGAGGAGTGAAGAGCGTCGAGGGCTGCGGCTGATTCCTCACGTGCTGCGGTCAGGCGCGGTTCGAGTTCGGTCAAGGAGGCGTCGAGCTTGCCCGCCCGAGCTTCGAGGTCGGAGATGAGGGAATGGGTGTCCTCGAGCGCGGTCTGCGAGGCCAGGCGTGTGCCCGAGGCGGTCCGGGCCCGGCTGATGCGGGTCGCGGTGAGCACTTCACCGTGGACGGTGACGGCGGTGAGTTCAGGCCGGGCCTCGGTCAGTTCGATGCCGGTGCGCGCATCGGGGACGCAGACGACACCATTCAGCGCCCGGGCCAGCAGAGCACGCAGTTCGGGGACTTCGCTGTCGACGACGTCGGAGAGCCATCGCAGGCCTTCCACCGCAGGCAGCGCGGGCAGGGTCGGCAGTGCGTCAAGGGTGGTCCCACCGCCCTTCCCTGCTGCTGGTTCGACTCCGGCGGGGATCGTCAGTGACACGTTCGTGTCCTCGCCGAGGTGGTCGAGCACTGCCAGCGCCGCTGCGCTGTCATCGACGATGACACCGGAGACCGTCGTCGACAGGGCCGCTGCCGCGGCCATCTCGAATCCGTGGTCGACGCTCAGCCGTTCGGTCACGGCCGTGTGCACTCCCGGCAAGTTCGCGTTGACGATGTCTTCGAGGTCGGCCTCCAGGGCGGTGCCCAAGGCCAGGGCTTCCGCACGGGCCCTCGCCGAGGACAATTCGGACGCGACCTTCGCCCGCTGTTCCTGCAGCTCAGTGCGTTCGGTCTCCAGCTTCTCGAGGCTCTCCTGCGCCGCCTCGTAGGCGGAGTCGAGTTCGGTCTCACCGGCTTCGACGTCCTCGACACCGGTCTCGGCCGCTTCGAGTTCCCTCTCACGTTCGGCGATGCGGGCGGTGACGGTGTCGATCTCTGCGCGGTTGGCTTCGATCCGGGACTTGAGGTCGGTGATCCGCTCGGCCGCCTGCGTCTGCTTCGACTGCAGCGCCGACCGGTTCTTCACCGCTTCGGTGATGGCGATCTGTGCGGCCCTGACCTCGTCTTCGGCGGTGCGCAGAGCCTGGGTGAGCTCTTCTTTCCGCTGCTGGCTGGCCTCGAGTGCGGTCGTCTTCTCGGTCACGGCCGCCTCGGCGTCGCCCAGCTCACCGCGGAACCGTTCGGCCTGTTCGCGCAGCTCTTCGGGTGACTTCGCTTCCCTCTGTCCCAGGCTCGTAACCTCCGAGAGCAGGTGGGAACGCTTGTCCGCGGCACGTTGGCTTAAGCCCTGAGCACGCACGACCTGCGTCTGCGTCCGCGATTCGGCGGTGCGCTGGACTTCGAGTTCGCTGTCGAGCTCGGACAGCCGAGCTTCGATCTCCGCCAGGCGCGCCTCGGTGCGAGTGCGTCGATGGTCGAGTTCGGCGATGCGGTCGCTGTGGTCTTCGCCCTCGCTCGTCGAGGCCAGGGAAGACTGCATCCGCACAGCATCGTCGGCGAGCAGTCTGGCGGTGGCGTCACGCAGCGTCGCCTGCACGGTCGCGGCCTTCGCTGCGGCTTCGGCCTGCCGTCCCAAGGGCCCTAACTGCCGGTTGAGTTCGGTGCGCAGATCGGTGAGCCGGTCGAGGTTCGTCTGCAGTCCGGTGAGTTTGCGGACCGCTTTGTCCTTACGGCGTCGGTGCTTGAGCACCCCGGCGGCCTCTTCGATGAAGCTGCGCCTCTCCAGCGGGTCGGCATGGAGGATCGCGTCGAGGCGGCCCTGACCGACGATGACGTGCATCTCCTTGCCCAGGCCGGAGTCGTTGAGCAGCTCTTGGATGTCGAGCAGCCTCGCCGGCGCTCCGTTGACGGCGTATTCGGATCCGCCGGTGCGGAACAGGGTCCGCGAGATGGTCACTTCGGTGTAGTCGACGGGGATGGCTCCGTCGGTGTTGTCGATGGTCAGGGTCACCTCGGCGCGGCCCAGAGCCTGACGTTTCGAGGTTCCGGCGAAGATGACGTCGTCCATCTTTCCGCCGCGCAGATTCTTCGCACCCTGCTCGCCCATCACCCAGGACAGGGCGTCGACGACGTTGGACTTGCCCGAGCCGTTGGGTCCGACGACGCAGGTGATTCCCGGCTCGAATCGGAGGGTCGTCGCCGAGGCGAAGGACTTGAATCCCCGCAGTGTCAGGCTTTTGAGATGCATATTGGGCACCAGCATATCTGCAGGCGGCGGCGAGATCCCGAATCTTTTGGTAGAGTTTCTCCTCGTGCGTAGGCGACTGCGCCGTTTTCCTCCGTAGCTCAGTTGGCAGAGCATTCGACTGTTAATCGAAGGGTCGCTGGTTCGAGCCCAGCCGGGGGAGCTGGAAGGGGCCCTGTCGTGCGCGGCAGGGTCCCTCGCTATTCACCGCGGCCGTGCGGCGGTGAAGCACAGCGAATGGCGACCGATGGTGGTTCGAGAAGAGGTTTTCCGACTATCTTCGCTCATGTTCTGCCATGATCATGTGTGAGAGGCGTTCGGGTGCACTCGGCTCGGGTCCCTTCGGCCACTTGTCCGATGCAGTCCAGTCAAGGAAGGAACGCCGAGGCGGCAGCTCGTTCTCAACTGCTCCACCGAGGACCCGCCCCGATCGGCCCGATCACTATGAGCAGTGAACATACAAAGACTCAGGAGCTCATCGAGCACCTGAAGCATCCGACGACCGCGCTCCGGCCTTTCAAACGTGAGGGTCTGGACAAGGTGGTCTTCTTCGCGGCCGGCATCCTCGCCGTCGCGTTCGTCGTCTGGGGATTCGTCTCCCCCGAGTCCCTCGGTTCGGTGGCGGGTACTCTGCTGACCGGAGTGATGGACAACTTCGGGTGGCTCTTCGTCATCGCCGCCACGATCTTCACGATCTTCGTCATCGTCATCGCCGTCAGCAAGTTCGGTCGGATCCCTCTGGGCAAGGACGATGAGAAGCCGCAGTTCAAGACCTCCTCGTGGATTGCGATGATGTTTGCCACGGGCATGGGCATCGGACTCGTGTTCTCCGCGGTCGGCGAGCCTCTGTTCTTCTACATGTCCCCTCCCCCGAACACGGTCGACGGGTCCACCCCCCAGGCGATGGGCACGTCCATGGGAACGACTCTGTTCCACTGGACGCTCTACCCGTGGGCGATGTACGCCATCGTCGGACTCGGCGTGGCCTACGGTTCGTTCCGTCTGGGACGCTCGCAGCTGTTCTCGTCGATGTTCACCCCGCTGTTCGGCGAACGCGCCGTCAACGGAATCGGCGGCAAGGTCATCAACATCCTTGCGATCCTCGCGACTCTGTTCGGCTCGGCCTGCTCGCTGGGCTTGGGCGCCATCCAGATCGGCGGCGGCATCGAGTCCGCAGGCATCATGTCCGATGTCTCCTCACCGGTCCTCGTCATCATCATCGCGATCCTCACCGCCGCCTTCGTCGCCTCGGCGGTCTCGGGTGTGGAGAAGGGCATCCAGTGGCTGTCGAACATCAACATGGTGCTCGCGGTCATCGTCGCCCTCATCGTCTTCATCGGCGGACCGACGCTGTTCATCCTCAACGTCATCCCCTCCTCGGTGGGTTCGTTCATCCAGGATCTGCCGCAGCTGGCTTCGCGCACCGCCGCCGACGGTCAGGGTGTCAATGAGTGGCTGTCGTCGTGGACGGTCTTCTACTGGGCTTGGTGGGTGTCATGGTCGCCCTTCGTCGGCCTGTTCATCGCACGCATCTCGCGCGGTCGCACCGTCCGTCAGTTCGTCACTGGTGTGCTCATCGTCCCCTCCGTCGTCTCGACCATCTGGTTCGCGATCTTCGGCGGCGGCGCCATCGGCATCCAGGAGCGCGCCGAGCGCGGCGAGGGAACGGTCAAGGCGCTGGCGAAGGTCGTCGACGGCGAACCGGACATCAACATGGATACGATCCTGTTCGACCTCCTCGGCGCTCTGCCGCTGCCGAACCTCATTGCGATCATCCTCATGATCGTCACGGTCATCCTCATCGCGATCTTCTTCGTCACCGGCGCGGATTCCGCGTCGATCGTCATGGGCACCCTGTCGGCCAACGGCGTGCAGGAACCGGGCAAGGGCCTCGTCATCTTCTGGGGCACCGCGACCGGTGCCGTGGCTGCGGTGATGCTCTTGGCGGGCGGTTCCGATCCTGCCGAGGCGCTCGACGGACTGAAGAACATCACGATCGTCTCCGCCCTGCCGTTCGTCATCGTCATGCTGCTGCTGTGCGTGGCTGTCTGGAAGGACCTGTCGAAGGATCCGCTCATCATCCAGGAGCAGCTGGCCGCACACGTGCTCGAGACTTCGGTGGCCACCGCGGTCGACGAGTACGACGGCGAGATCTTCGGCCTCGAAACCTCGGAACTCCAGATCGAGGAAGTGGACGAGGATGCAGACAAGGACAAGGCCGAGTCGGCCACGAAGTCCAAGAACGAGGACTCCCCGAAGGCCTAAAACGCATTGATTACTACCTGACGGCGGCCCAGCTACCTCGCGCGAGGTTGCTGGG